>NZ_JBHVWS010000036.1:12239-51523 GCF_042882185.1 Streptomyces sp. NPDC058239 | reverse complement strand
GGGTCCAAAACGTGCCGGGGGGGGGGGGGTGGTCCCTGGTGGGGGGTTGGGGGGGGGTTGGGGGGGGGGGGGGCTGGGGCGGGGGGCGGGGCGATCCGCCCGGCCCCGCACCTTTCCCGCTCGCTCGTTTACCTGCCTGCCCGGTTACTTCGTGAAGATGAAGTACTTCCAGGAGCCGTTGGTGTTCGAGTTCACGGTGTCGCCCGAGGTGCTGTTCACGTACGAGGCACGGACGCGCATCCGGTAACCCGTGTCATGGGTGCCGGTGAGCGTCACGATGGACTTGCCGTTGGTGCCGAGCTTGAAGTACTGCGAGCCCGCGTCGTACCACTTGCCCTGGTAGTAGAGCTGCAGGGACAGCTTGTGGGACCGGTTCTTGTAGTAGCTCATCGTCGTGGTGAAGACCGGGTTGGTCTTCTTGTGGAAGTACGCGTACGACGTGGAGCCGATCTTGGCCGTCTTGTACTGCTTGGAGATGGAGGTCGAGACCTTCACCCTGGCGTACGCCGTGGACGTGACCGTCTTGGACGTGTACCGGCCGTCGCCCTTGAAGACGGCGGTGACGGTGGTGTCCCGGGTCATGTCGACCGTGGTGGACAGATTGCCCTTGGAGTTGACCTTGCCGGTCTTCACCAGCTTCTTGGGCTTGTCCGGACCGAACGGGTCCACCCACAGCTCGACGGTGCGGTTCTTGTATGTCTTGCCGAGGTGCGCGGTGAACGAGACGTCGGTGCCGTAGGAGTACAGCGCCTTGTTGTGGTTCAGGGTCAGCGAGGTGGCAGCCCGGGGGACGGCGACCTTGTCGGAACCCGACGCCGCGGAGTGGGTGGCGTCGCCCGCGTACGACACCTTGTAGGTGACCGGGCCGCCCGCGGTCGGGGTGTCGGCGAAGGAGAAGCTGCCGTCCGACTTCAGCGTCACCGCGGGAAGTGTCTTGCCCTTGGGCGACTCGATGTCGGTGCGCGTCACCGTGGCCCTGGCGCCGGCCGGGAACGCGCCCTCGGACTTCACCCGGCCGGTGACGGTGAGCTTCTTGCCGCGCTCCGACTTCGCCGGGGCGTTGACCGTGACGGTGGTCGCGGACTTGACGGCGTCGGTGAGCACCCGCAGCGAGCGGACGCCGTTGCTGTTCACGGTGACGGCGAACAGGCGGCTGGTGTCCGGAGCCCAGGCCAGGCCCGCGTCCTCCAGGGTGTCCGAGCCGCTGCTGTTCCCGGTGTTGGGGAACTCGTACGTCCGGACCGGCTTGCTGGTGACGCCGGGCTTGTAGACGTAGACGTCCGCGTCGTACCAGGCGAACGATCCGGCGGCGACCATGCCGTTCGGAGCGATGTCGACCGCATTGGGGTATGAGGTGGACGGATACGCAATCCCCGGCGTGAGGTCCGTCGCGCTGTACGCCTGGTGAAGGTACGGAGCAGCGCTGGCCACCACGACCTGCTTGCCGTCCGGCGTCAGCGCGAGGTCGCGCAGATTGCCCCCGTCCGTGGACCGGAACGCGGTGCGTGTGGCCGTGCCCGAGGACACGTCGTACATGGCCAGATAGGTCGGACTCTGCGACTCGATACCGGCGGCCAGCGTGTCCGGCGCACCGGGCGTCGATGCCAGGGTCGGGGCCGCGTACCAGGTGCCGTTCGTCTCGTGGTCCAGGGTGACGACCGGTTCGGCTCCGGACAGGTCGAGCGAACCGATGTGGCCCGAACCGCCCCCGCCGTACCCGAACCAGAGCTTCCCGCCCGCCAGCGCCGGGAACTTCGGGTCGGTGCCGTTGCCGGTTGCGTACCGCGCGGACTCCTTGAGAGCCGCCGTGTCGATCGTCACGATGGCGTCGACGCCCGGCACACCGGCGTACAACGTGCCGGAATCGGCGGACAGTTCGAGGCCGGTCACGCCCGGCAGCGACGGGATCGTGCCGACGACGTTGCCGCTGTAGTCGGCGACGAGGACCTTGCCGCCGGTCGGGTCACTGATGAAGACCCGCTGGTGCACACCGTCCGCGACGATGTCGCCGACCGATGCGGCGGGAAGGATCTTGCTGGAGTCGGCAGCGGCCGGATTCGCCGCACCGCCGACCAGAACCACTGAGCTGAAGAGGACCGCGAGCGAGGTCGCGGTCGAGATTCTGCGCGTACGCAAAATGATGTCTACCCCCACGGTAAGAGAGGGCCGCGTGGCACCCGGAGATGAGAGAGGGGTGCGGCCCGGATCGCAGGGTATGGCATGACGTCCACATCTCGTACACATTTGCGGGGCCGAGACGTCCCCGACCCCGTAAACCGTCGGTTCGCCCAGGTGAGGAACGTCGACCAGGCGTCGGGGGCGCTCGCGAAGGTGGGGCCTTCGCGCACCTTGGAGTCCCGCATGTGACCGGTTCGTCCGCACCCTGCTGCTGAACGCGGCGTCCGCCCTGCTGGGCTGATCAGTCGGTCTTCGTGTATGTGAGCTGTTCGCCGCTGTCCGTGTTCTCGCGGCGCAGGGAGCCGTCCGGGAGCAGAGTGAGCGTGGTGGGTTTGCCCGCGGTGCAGGACGACATGGGTTCGCCGACGACGACCGTGGAGGGGCCGACCTCCACTGGGCCGCTCGGGGACGGCTCCGCGGTCAGGTCCGCCTGGAAGACGCAGTGGTAGGAGCCGCCGCTGTCGAGCGGGCCGTCCGCGGTGAGGGTGAGGACGGTCTGGCCGACCGTGCCCTGCTGGATGACGAGTTCCCGGGTGGAGTGGCCAGAGGGGTTGTCGATGGAGCCCGACCAGGTGCCCAGGTAGCCGGCGGGTATGGGGCCGTCGCTGTTCTTCTTTTCGTCGGAGGGGGAGGGGTCCGCGTCCGGGGACGACGGATTGTCGGTGACGGGGGAGTCCGAGCGGGAAGGGGACGTCGAGGCCGTGGAGGACGGGTTGGGCGTGGGCCCCCTGTCGTTCATGAGCGCGTAGACGGAGCCGCCGGCGCCGATGGCGACGAGCACGGCGATCGCGACGAGGGCGATGGTCGAACCCCTTCCGCGGCGGGCGGGTTCTGTGCCGGGCTGCGGGACGGTGGGGTAGCCGGGGCCGTACGGGGGTGTGGGGCCGAAGCCGGGTTGCTGCTGCGGATATCCGTACCCGGCGTAGTTCTGCTGGGTGCCGAAGGCCTGGCCGGGGTGCGGCTGGGCGGGCAGCTGCGGATAGCCGTACGCGGGGGAGGGCGGCCCGTGGGGCGGGGCGGGCGCGGGGGCGGGTGTCGTCGGGGTGCCGGCCATCGTGGGGAACGCGTGGACGGCGCCGGGCGTCTGTGGGGCGGGGCGGTCCGTGGGTGCTTCGGGCGCCGGGGGCGCTGCGGGTATTGCCGGTGCCGCGCCCGCCACTGCCTCGGCAGCTTCCTCCGGGTCCTCGGAGTCCAGCAGTTCCACTGCGTGGCGGCCGAGTTGGGCGATGAGTGCGCCCGGGAGCCAGGGCTCCGTCGTGTCGCCGTCGGCCAGGCGTTCCAGGATCGCGTCCGTCGTCGGGCGGGCGGCAGGGTCCTTGTGCAGGCAGTCCCTGACCAGTTCGACGAGGTCCACCGGGACGCCGGTCAGATCCGGGTCCTCCTGCGCGATCCGGAACATCTGCGCATGCACGCCGCTGTCGGACGCCCCGAACGGAAGCCGGCCGGTCGACGCGTACGCCAGCACCGAGCCGAGACAGAACACGTCGCAGGCCGGGGTCACCCGCTCGCCCCGCACCTGCTCGGGCGCCATGAAGCCGGGCGAACCGACCAGGGCCCCGGTGCGGGTGAGGCCGCCGCCTTCGGCGACGGTGTCGAGTGCCCGGGCTATACCGAAGTCGATGACGCGCGGTCCGTCGATCGTCAGCAGGATGTTGGAGGGCTTGAGGTCGCGATGGATGAGCCCGGCGGCGTGGATGGCCTGGAGGGCGTGGGTGAGACCGGCACCCAGGATATGAACCGAACGCTCGGGCAGGGGGCCGTACGCACCGGAAGCCGGTCCCACGGGTGCGCCCGCGCGACCGGAGACGGTGGCCTGGAGGGAGGGCCCGGCGACGTATCCGGTCGCGACCCAGGGCACTGCGGCCTCGGTGTCGGCGTCCAGCACGGGTGCGGTCCAGGCGGAGCCGACCTGGCGGGCGGCATGCACTTCCTGGCGGAAGCGGTCGCGGAACTCCTGCTGTTCGGCGAGCTCGCCGCGTACCAGCTTGATCGCCACTGTGCGGCCGCGGTCGGAGCGGGCCAGATAGACCTGGCCCATGCCGCCTGCGCCGAGCCGGCCCAGCAGGCGGTAGGCGCCGATGCGTTGTGGGTCGGTGGGCCCGAGCTTTTCCATGGTGTGCGTCCTCCCCCGTGCGGCGATACGCCGGAACGCGTTGAGAATAGCGGCGCGCGGTGTGACCCGGCGGGCGTGGCGTTCAGGCCCGTCCGTGGGGTGCCCCGGTCCTGTCTCCTGTGCTGTCCTCAATCGCCTGACGGGCTGGTTCTTTCGCCTGACGGGCTGAATCCGGCGCCGGTCACAGAGACGGTCACCGGACGGCCCCGGTTCCCGCTGCCTGCCCAGGCCACCGTGCCGACCCGACACCCTGCCCACCAAAGCGCCCCACGCCATACAAGGTGGCCATGTCGAGCCGCTCCCGGCGCGACCTACGCTCACCGCATGACCCCTCATGCCCCGCATGCCCCGCATGTCGACCCCGCTGCCGGTGCGGCCGTGAAGGCCGCCGACCGCGCGCACGTGTTCCACTCCTGGTCCGCCCAGGGCCTGATCGACCCGCTCGCCGTCGCCGGCGCCGAGGGGGCGTACTTCTGGGACTACGACGGCAACCGCTACCTGGACTTCACCAGCGGCCTCGTCTACACCAACATCGGTTACCAGCACCCCACCGTCGTCGCCGCGATCCAGGAGCAGGCGGGCAAGCTCGCCACCTTCGCCCCCGCGTTCGCGATCGAGGCGCGTTCCGAGGCCGCACGCCTCATCGCCGAGCGCACCCCCGGTGACCTGGACAAGATCTTCTTCACCAACGGCGGCGCGGAGGCCGTCGAGAACGCCGTCCGGATGGCCCGGCTGCACACCGGCCGTACGAAGGTGCTCTCCGCCTACCGCTCGTACCACGGCGCCACCTCCACCGCGATCAACCTGACCGGTGACCCGCGCCGCTGGCCGTCCGACAACGGCTCGGCGGGCGTCGTCCGCTTCTGGGCCCCGTTCCTCTACCGTTCGCCGTTCCACGCCGAGACCGAGGCCGAGGAGTGCGCCCGCGCGCTCCAGCACCTTGAGGACACCCTCGCCTTCGAGGGCCCCGCCACCATCGCCGCGATCATCCTGGAGACGATCCCCGGCACGGCGGGCATCATGACGCCGCCGCCCGGCTATCTCGCGGGCGTACGCGAGATCTGCGACCGGTACGGAATCGTCTTCGTCCTCGACGAGGTGATGGCCGGCTTCGGGCGCACCGGCAAGTGGTTCGCCGCCGACCACTTCGACGTGGTGCCGGACCTGATGACGTTCGCCAAGGGCGTCAACTCCGGTTACGTACCGCTCGGCGGTGTCGCCATCTCCGCAGAGATCGCCGCCACCTTCGAGACCCGCGCCTACCCGGGCGGACTGACCTACTCCGGTCACCCCCTGGCCTGCGCCGCCGCTGTCGCCACCATTCATGTGATGGAGGACGAGAAGGTCATCGAGAACGCCGCCCACATCGGTGAGACGGTCCTCGGCCCCGGCCTGCGCGAGCTCGCCGAACGCCACCCGTCGGTCGGCGAGGTCCGCGGTCTCGGCGCCTTCTGGGCGCTGGACCTGGTCCGCAACAAGGAGACCCGCGAGCCGCTGGTCCCGTACAACGCGGCGGGCGAGGCCAACGCGGCCATGGCGGCCTTCGGCGCGGCGGCGAAGAAGAACGGCCTGTGGCCCTTCATCAACATGAACCGCACCCACGCCGTTCCGGCCTGCAACGTCACCGAGGCCGAGGCCAAGGAGGGCCTCGCGGCTCTCGACGTGGCGCTGTCGGTCGCGGACGAGTACACCGTGTAGCGCGGGCCCGCGCAGCCCAGCAGTACGGCGCCCCTACCCTGCCCGGATCCGGGCACGGCGACCCTGGCTTAAGGTGACCCAAGCCGAAAAAGGGAAGGGGCGCCATGCGCGCGAGCGGAGCTGTGACCCGCAGTACGCTGCGGCAGCAGATCGCGGACGCGCTGCGTGACGAAGTGCTTGCCGGGCGTTTGCAACCGGGACGCGAGTTCACCGTCAAGCAGATCGCCGAGCAGTACGGTGTCTCGGCGACTCCGGTACGCGAGGCGCTCTTCGATCTCTCCGCGCAGGGTCTGCTCGAATCGGATCAGCACCGCGGTTTCCGGGTGCGTGAGTTCACCGTCGCCGACTACCGGTCGATGGTCGAGGCCCGCACCCTGGTCATCGACGGAGTCATCCGCAGCATCTTCTACGGGCCGGCCCTGTCGTCCGTGCAGATGGCGACGTACCGGGACTGCCTGGTCTCCGTACGCCGCAGGGCCCAGGAGGCCGCACGGGCGGCACAGGGCGGCGACCTCGACATCCTCATCGGCTACGACCTGCGTTTCTGGCGCGAGCTCGGCGCGCTCGTGGGCAATACGTACATCAACGATTTCCTGCACCGGCTGCGCGTCCAGGCCTGGGTGTTCGCGGTGCCGTACCTGCGCCATGACGCGGGCGCCCGGGACTGGCTCTGGCACGGCCATCCGGAACTGGTCGCGGCGATCACGCTCGGCAGCCACGATGCGGTGCGCGCGGTGATCGACGACTACAACGCACATGCGCTGAGCTGGGCGGACCGGCTCGCGGCCGGAAACCCCACGCACCCGGGCCACGGTCCGCAGACGACCGGGCAGGCGCCGTCCCCCGGGTCGCCGGAGCCGGCGCCCCCGACGCGCTGACCGCACGTCCGGAGCCGCAGCCCCGGGCGCAGACCGCGTCGGCCGGGGCCACGGGCCACGACCAGCCCCTACCCGTAACCACCGGCCACTGTGCGCGACGAGCCCACCGCATTACGCTGTCCCGACCGTTGTGAATATTCCGATGCGCACCTGTGGGAGAGCGAGACTTCGTGGCCTGTGACCTGTGGCTGGTCCCCCTCGTCGATGTGCTGTGCCACAGCCCCGACAACCCGTTCGCCGAAGAGATAGCCGTCTACGACAAGGCACTGGGCGAGGCCGGACTGCCGCCCGTCCCCGTGTACGCCTACATGCCGGGCCTGACCGGCGACGTCGCCCCGGTCGCGGGCTTCGACTACGACGCACTGCACTTCCTGCGCCGTGCCTATCTGCTCCAGCTCAGCGGCCTCGCCGTCACCCCCGTCGACGAACTGGGCGGGGACTACGAGCAGTTGCTGGAGATGTTCGAGGCGACGGCCCAGCAGTCCCACCTGGTCTGGCACTACGACCATGCGGGGGCGTACGTTCCGCTGGACTTCGCCGTCCCGCTCTCCAATGACGACCTGCTGGAGGGCGGCGGCCCGCTCGGCTCCGCGCACGGGCTGCTGCGGGAGCTGGAGTTCGTCGCCCCGTCCATCGGCATCGACCCGGCGAATCCGCCGGCCGCCCCGCTGCCGCCCGCCGCACCGACCTCCCTGGAGGAGCCGGCGGGCCCGATTCCGTACGACAACAGTCCGTTCGCCCGTGAACGGCACGTCTGGCTGGGCCTGCACGCGGCGGCCACCCGAAGCCTCGCCCAAGGCTCCATGATCATCTTCAGCTGAGCAGATACCGGTATCGGACGCAGGCGCCGGTACAGGTACGAGTACCGGCATCAAGGCAGTCACGTGCCTCCGGTGTCACCGCGGTGGGATCACCGGGGGGACTCCGGGGGCCGCTGCCGCGGCATGTTCGGCCGGGTCATCGTCTGCATCGGGAACCGTCCCGGCGGCGCCCCCTGGTCCGTACGGCCGCCGCCCCCGCTGCTCGATGACAGCGCCTGCATCCCCATCGGCGCGGGCCCGGCCCGGAACTCCACCATCCAGTCCGCGGTCTCGGTCCGTACGAGCTCCGTGATGTCCTCGGAGAACCGCCGCAGCACCCCCAGGCACCGCTCGGCGGCCTCGCTGGCCGTCCCCTCGGTCGGGCCGAGCACCTCCCGCACACACTCCGACGCCCAGTCGAACTGCAGCACCTGAAGGCGCCGCTGCACGGCCTGGGCGGTGGCGAGGTTTCTTATCCAGCCCGAGGTCAGGCCGAAGTACCGGTCGCACGCCATGCACGCGGCGCCCAGCAGCAGCGACAGATAGCCCCAGCCCGCCGCCCCGCCCAGCGCCCCGGTGAGATCGAGCAACGGCAGCGCGGCGCCCGCCACCGCCCCGGCCGCCGTACCGATCCGCAGCGCCCTGGCCCCGCGCCGCTTCCACACCCGGTCGCGCAGATACCAGCCGGCGGTGTGCAGTGCATCGGCCTCGACCCAGCGGTACAGCTCGTCGAGGCGTTCGGCGGGTTCGCCCCAGTCGCCGAGCGGGAACGGCGTGCCGGTCAGATCCCGGCCCCGCGCGTCCCGGCCGCGTGCGCCGGAGCCCGAGCCGGCCGAACCGGGCTCGTTGCGGGGCGGCCCTTCGGGCTGCATCTCCGGCTGACTCACCGGGGTACTCCTCTGCATTCTGCGTAGCGACGCCTGATGTGTGGCGGTGTGTTCGACGGTGGGCTGATCACTGCTCTCCGGCGTGGCCGACTGTCCCGCGTACGTAACCTTGCGTGACGATCGGTGTGCCTGTGTGTCCTGAGCGCATGCCCTTCCTACCGCCGAATGGTGGGCCGTGGGGTCGAAATCGCGGTATTCCCGGGTGTACAGGGCCTGTGATCAGGTATAGGAGTCTCGCCGACGTTGCCTGGAACTCACTCGAAAGAGTTGCTCGCCAGTGGGTGGGGCGCGCTGCGCGGTGACCACGTAGGCTCGGCGTACCGAAACATTTTGTCGTCGAATTGCCAGGAGCGACCGTGATTCCCGGTGGTGGTCAGCCCAATATGCAGCAGCTGCTGCAGCAGGCCCAGAAGATGCAGCAGGATCTCGCCGCGGCCCAGGAGGAATTGGCCAGGACCGAGGTCGAGGGTCAGGCGGGAGGCGGTCTGGTGAAGGCGACCGTGACCGGCTCCGGCGAGCTCCGTGCTCTGGTGATCGCCCCCGAGGCCGTCGACCCGGAGGACACCGAGACGCTCGCGGACCTCGTCGTCGCCGCAGTCCAGGCAGCGAACGAGAACGCGCAGCAGCTCCAGCAGCAGAAGCTGGGCCCGCTGGCCCAGGGTCTGGGCGGCATGCCCGGCCTCCCCTTCTGACGCTTCTGATCCTTCAGATCTCTTTTGACCTGCGATCCGAACTCGTAAGTTGTATTCATAGCTCATTCCAGGAAGGCGTTCCGTTGTACGAAGGCGTGGTTCAGGACCTCATCGACGAGTTGGGCAGGTTGCCCGGCGTCGGTCCCAAGAGCGCGCAGCGGATCGCTTTCCACATCCTGCAGGCCGAGCCGACCGATGTGCGCCGCCTTGCCCATGCCCTCCTGGAGGTCAAGGACAAGGTCCGGTTCTGTTCGGTCTGCGGCAATGTCGCCCAGCAGGAACAGTGCAACATCTGCCGCGACGCGCGCCGCGATCAGACGGTCATCTGTGTGGTCGAGGAGCCGAAGGATGTCGTCGCGATCGAGCGGACCCGTGAGTTCCGGGGCCGGTACCACGTGCTCGGCGGCGCGATCAGCCCGATCGAGGGCGTCGGCCCCGACGATCTGCGCATCCGCGAGCTGCTCGCCCGTCTCGCCGACGGCTCGATCACGGAGCTGATCCTGGCGACCGATCCCAACCTGGAGGGCGAGGCCACCGCGACGTATTTGGCGCGGATGGTCAAGCCGATGGGCCTGCGGGTCACCAGGCTGGCCAGCGGCCTGCCGGTGGGCGGCGACCTGGAGTACGCGGACGAGGTCACCCTGGGCCGCGCCTTCGAGGGGAGGCGCCTGCTCGATGTCTGATGCCTTCACGATTACGACGTCCGATGTTCTTGCAGCGGCTCACGACGGCTTTACGTTCAGCGACGCTATGTTCTACTCACCGTTCGCGACCGTGCCCACGGGAGGTCCCCTCGATGTCTGACGCCACGCTGAACTCCGTCACGCAGGACCCGGACGACTTCGCCGTCCAGATCGCCGATCAGATCAAGACGTTCATCGTCGCGGTCACCGAGGTGTCCAAGGTCGAGGAACCGGAGGAGGCCGTCCCCGTCCTGCTGCTCCAGATCTCCCAGCTGCTGCTGGCGGGCGGCAGGCTCGGTGCCTACGAGGACATCGTCCCCGACGAGCGCTACGAGCCGGATCTGGGCGCCGAGCCGGACGCAGACGGCCTGCGCGAGCGGTTCGCCGCCCTGCTGGAGCCGATCGACGTCTACTCCGAGGTCTTCGACCCGTACGAGCCCCGCAAGGCCCCGGTGCCGGCCCGTATCTCCGACGACCTGGCCGACCTGGTCACCGATCTGCGCCACGGTCTGGCGCACTACGAAGAGGACCGCACGACCGAGGCCCTGTGGTGGTGGCAGTTCTCCTACTTCTCCAACTGGGGCTCCACCGCATCCGCCACTCTGCGCGCCCTCCAGTCCCTCATCGCCCACATCCGCCTCAACCAGCCCCTCCAGGAGCTGGACGGCCTGGACACGGACTCGGAGACCGCCGACGACGAGCTGGCCGAGGAGGCGGGCCGCGTGATGGCGGAGGAGATCGCGGGACCGCTGGGGCTGCGACCGGTGCAGTAGCGCCCGGCGCACCCCTCGCGGCAACGTGACACCCGACGTCCGAGTGTCACGTTGTCCAGCCATGAACGCGCGCCCAGGGGCGAGTGGTTGAGGTCTCGACCGCATACCGCGGGACGCGTATACGCTGCTTGCTCACCATTCATCAGGGGGAGTGTGCGATGGCGGACGAGGTCTGGGCGGGCCTGGCGGAGGCGATCGGCGCGATCCGCGACGAGCTGCAGCAGGCGGAGATCGCGGGGCGCGGAAAGCCGGTGCAGTTCCGTACGGGTCCGGTGGAGCTGGAATTCACCGTGGACGTGAAGAAGGATGCCGAGGGCAAGGCCAAGGTGTCCGTGCTGCCGTTCGGGATCGGCGCGGAGGCGAAGGCGGCGGCGTCGAACAGCACGACGAATCGCCTCAAGTTCACGCTCCAGCCCGTGGATGCGGAGGGCGAGGACAAGCGGATCTCCGACGAGTCGGCAGAGCGGCCGGAGTAGGGCGGGACGGGGCTCACGGTGGACGTGCGGCGGGTCGTCGAGATCTGGGACGTGTCACGGAAGAACGTGGGGACGGGCTATCTCGTCACGGACCGTCTCATCCTCACGGCTTTCCACAACGTCGAGGGCGCAGGCCGGTTGGATGCGCGCAGGCTCCATGGCGAGTGGGCCGAGGCCGAGATCATCTGGCCGAGGGAGCCGCCGGACCTGGAGCGTGACCCGCAGGCAGACGCGGCCCTGATTCGGATCACGGATCAGTCCTGGTCTCCGCCCCGCGGGGCACCGGTCCGCTGGGGGCGCATTGACCACATGGCTCCGATGGTGAGCAATGAACAACTGGGCTTCACCGCACTCGGTTTCCCCCGCTCCGAGCTGCTGAACAAGCAGCGGGACACCAAGCAGATCAGCGGGGACATCGAACGGCTGACGGGCTTGAAGTCCGGCTTGATCAGGGCGTACGTGAACAGGGTTGCCACCCCTGACAAGCCGAGTGACACCTCCAGATGGAAGGGGGCGTCGGGAGCGGCTCTGTTCTCCGGCCCCTGGCTCATCGGTGTAATCGTCACGGACCGCGATCGTGACTACTCGGCCAACCAGCTCACGGCGGTCTCGTTGGCGTCGTTGGTGGCCCGCCCTGGATTCGTCGACGCTCTGGGGAGCGATCCGCTACTGGAGAGAGTGGCTCCGGGCGGCATACCGCACTCGCGCATGGCCTACGACGTCGAAGCACCGCGCGGTCTGAACAACTTGCCGGAACTTCCGTCCCGCATGTTCGTCGGCAGGGACGAGGCAATGGCGGCGCTGGCGGAGAAACTCTCAGCGGATTCCCGGAACACCACACAGACGATCCACGGGCTCGGCGGCGTCGGGAAGTCGACATTGGCCCTGCACTATGCCCACGCCCACCTGGACTCGTACGACCTGGTGTGGTGGATTCGCTCCGACAATGCCGATCTGATTCGCACCGATCTCGCCGCCCTGGGCCACCGCATCAGGGGTGAGAAGGGAGACGGCGCAACGATCCAGGAGGCGGCGGACTGGGCGATCGTCTGGCTCCAGACGCATCCGGGCTGGCTGCTGGTGTTCGACAACGCGGAGAGTCCGGACGACATCAAACTCGTCACAGGAAGTCTGGGCAGGGCCGGGCACCACCTGGTGACAAGCCGCTTTCAGTACGGCTGGAATTCGGAGCCGTTCGAGCTCCGGATGCTCGATTCCCGGGCGGCTGCGGATTTGCTCAAGCAGCTCACGGGGAGCGATGACGATGCCGATGTCCGTGCGCTGGCCGACGAGTTGGGGCACCTTCCGCTGGCGCTGCAACAGGCCGGTGCGTACATCTGCCAGCGGCACCTCACGGTCGCCGAGTACCACCAGCTCTTCGACCGCCGGCCGGACCGACTGACAGCCACCGCTCCCGGAGGGTTCGACCCGGCCAGAACGATGGCCCGCATCTGGGGCATCACGCTGGAGACGCTTCAGGAGCGTGATCCCCGTGCCGTGGAGCTACTGCGCGTCCTTGCCTGGTACGCCCCGGTGGAGATCCCCCGGAAGCTGCTCGAACCGACTGTCGAGGATCTGCTGGATCTGGACGACATCCTGGCTCTGCTCGCCGGCTATCACATGATCACCTTCGGCCGGGAGGCCGTCGGGGTCCACAGGCTCGTCCAGACCGTGGCCCGTACGCCTGCGACGGATGACCCGCAGCGCCTGCCCGATCTGATCGCCGCCGCACGTGGCACGGCCACGGATCTCATACACCGGGCCCTCCCCGATGATCCGGAGGGGGATGCGTCCGAGTGGCCTCGGTGGAGGGCCCTCCTTCCGCATGCCGAAGCCCTCTTCCGGTATGCCTCGGCCGACAGCGACAGCGCCACCACGGTCCGGCTTCTCGGAAAAGTCGGACGCTTCCTCGGCCGTCAGGGCCGACGCAGACGTGCGATGGAGTTGCTGGAGCGTTCCGTGGACAGTTCCAGCCATGCACTGTCCGGGGGCGACGAGGACCTCAGCATGCTCCTGCGGGGGTATCTCGCCGATGCGTGCCGGGAGAACGGCTTTCACCGACGGGCTGTCGAGATAGCCGAAAGCGCGCTCGTCGACCAGGAGCGCACACATGGTGAGGATGCTCCCTCAGCGATCGGGGCGCGGCTCACCCTTGCCAAGGCCTGTGCAGCTGACAGCAATTATGACCGAGCACGTGAGCTCGCCCAGAGAGCGGTTGAACAGCGGGTCCGTGCTCTGGGGGAGACCCACGAAGAGACAATCGGGGCACGTAATGACCTCGCTCTGATTCTTGCGCAGGCGGAGGACAACGGTTCGGCTTTCGCGATAGTGGAGGAGAATATCTCGCGTCGCGAGATTCAGCCGGAAGCTGACGCTCAGACATGGCACACGAAGGCACTTTTGAGCCGTTTGTCGATCATGGCGTCGGCAAGGGATGTACTTCGTAATCTGACCACCTTCCTCGGGGATACGCAGAACGAGGATGGTGAGCCGGGGGCCGCTGGGGTGTTCCGAGAGATGAGCGAGATCTTTTCGGCAGTGCAGAGCGCGGCCACGGATGGCCGCGGGAATGCCGTGGTGCACGCGGAGAAGGCTCTGGCAGAGGCCCGACGCACCCGGATCGCTGAGCACCCCGATGTACTCACGGCGCAGATTCATCTCGCTTCCGTCTGCCTCATGTTCGGCGACGTCGAGCGGGCATCGACCCTGATTCGTGAGGCCATACCCATCTGCGAGCGGGTGTTCACGGAGAAGGGCCCGGCTACCGTCGAAGCGCGTGCGCTCATGAAGTTGCTGGAGTTCGACGGGGATGCGGATCAGATGCGTCCGATCGTGATGGGATTTCTTGCAGACGCTGAACTGCCTCTGCTTCTGCAGCAACAGATGGAGGATGTTTTCGGTCGCCTGGATGACCTCAAGGCGAAGCTGAGCAGATCCGGGTTCCCGGACGACGGCCCAGTCGCCGACTGATTCGGCCGAACGCCGACTGCAGCTGTTCCGCGCACGCACGGGGCGGTCGGCGTCGGGTGTGACCGCCACATCAGGGGCCGGGGTTGTCGCAGGTCGGCCCGGGGCTCAAGCCGCGAGTTCCGAGCCCCGAGGGCCGAGCCCTTTCCGGCATACGGGGCGGAGACGACGACGAGGACCACGACCGGATCGCCGAGATCACCGGGCATCCGAGCCGCCGGGTCGTCGAACCCGGAATGGCGGACCGGACCGAGTGGCCCGCCCTCACCTCCCCGCCGTCACCCTCCGTCGCACCGCAGATCACCGGCCCGCATGAACCCCAGCTGCGCACCGTTGTCCGTGCGCGACACGCGCCACAGTTCGTCCGCGCCCTGGCGGGTGCCGTTCACCGGGGTGCCCGGGTCCAGGTGGCCGACGATGTCGGTCCAGGGGTTGGCGCCCGCGTAGATCGGGGCGTCGGCATGGGTGGCGAAGCAGGTGCCGCCCGCGTGGGCGGGCATGGCGGCCAGCGGGACGGCGGACAGGGCCAGGAGTACGGGGAGCGCGCGGAGCGGCTTGCGCATGGCGGGGGCCTCCGAAGGGCGGACCGTGGGCTTCCGGTCCACGCTAGAGGTGGGTGGCCCATGAATCGCGGACCCGGCTCGCCGAGCATGTGGGCCAGGCCACATACGGGAGTAAGGGTCCGATCGGCGGGCAGCAGCCCCGTACGAGCAGTTCGGGGCGACACACCGATGATCACGTGTTGAGCGGGACATCTCACCATGTGGTATCGGCGGGGCGTTTCCGGACTGCTCGTTAAACTGAGTCGACCGCAGTAATGGACTGAGCGAGGAGCGCACGTGGGCCTTGTCGTGCAGAAGTACGGAGGCTCCTCCGTAGCCGATGCCGAAGGCATCAAGCGCGTCGCCAAGCGAATCGTCGATGCCAAGAAGAACGGCAACCAGGTGGTTGTCGTGGTGTCAGCGATGGGCGACACGACGGACGAGTTGATCGATCTCGCCGAGCAGGTATCCCCGATCCCTGCCGGGCGTGAGTTCGACATGCTGCTGACCGCCGGAGAGCGGATCTCCATGGCCCTGCTGGCGATGGCGATCAAAAACCTGGGCCACGAGGCCCAGTCGTTCACAGGTAGCCAGGCAGGCGTCATCACCGACTCGGTCCACAACAAAGCGCGCATCATCGATGTGACGCCGGGCCGTATCCGTACGGCGCTGGACGAGGGGAACATCGCGATCGTCGCGGGGTTCCAGGGTGTGTCCCAGGACAAGAAGGACATCACCACCCTCGGCCGCGGCGGGTCCGACACCACCGCGGTCGCGCTCGCGGCCGCGCTGGATGCCGAGGTCTGTGAGATCTACACCGATGTGGACGGTGTCTTCACCGCGGACCCGCGGGTCGTGAAGAAGGCCCGGAAGATCGACTGGATCTCCTTCGAGGACATGCTGGAGCTGGCCGCGTCCGGCTCCAAGGTGCTGCTGCACCGGTGCGTGGAGTACGCACGCCGCTACAACATCCCGATCCACGTCCGCTCGTCCTTCTCCGGACTGCGCGGAACCTGGGTCAGCAACGAGCCGCAAGGGGACCAGAAGGTGGAGCACGCGATCATCTCCGGAGTCGCCCATGACGTCTCCGAGGCCAAGATCACCGTTGTCGGCGTGCCCGACAAGCCGGGCGAGGCCGCCGCGATCTTCCGCACCATCGCAAACGCGGAAGTCAACATCGACATGGTGGTGCAGAACGTCTCCGCCGCGTCGACCGGTCTGACCGACATCTCGTTCACGCTGCCGAAGTCCGAGGGCCGCAAGGCCATCGACGCCCTGGAGCGCAACCGCGGCACCATCGGCTTCGAGTCGCTGCGCTACGACGACCAGATCGCGAAGATCTCCCTGGTCGGCGCCGGTATGAAGACCAACCCGGGTGTCACGGCGGGCTTCTTCGAGGCGCTGTCGGACGCCGGTGTGAACATCGAGCTCATCTCGACGTCCGAGATCCGCATCTCGGTGGTCACCCGCGCCGATGACGTCAACGAGGCCGTGCGCGCCGTGCACACCGCCTTCGGCCTCGACAGCGATTCCGACGAGGCCGTCGTCTACGGGGGCACCGGCCGATGACCGCCCGCCGTCCTTCGCTCGCGGTCGTCGGAGCGACCGGGGCGATCGGCGGTGTCATGCTCCAGATCCTTTCGCAGCACGCGGATGTCTGGGGCGAGGTGAAACTGATCGCCTCGCCGCGTTCGGCCGGCCGCAAGCTGGTCGTGCGCGGCGAGGAGAGCGAAGTCCTCGAACTCACCGAGGACGTCTTCGACGACGTCGACGTGGCGCTGTTCCTGGTGCCCGACGCCGTCTCCGCGCAGTGGGCGCCGATCGCCGCCGCCAAGGGCACGGTCGTCATCGACGACTCCGCCGCGTTCCGGCTGGACCCGGACGTTCCGCTGGTCGTGCCCGAGATCAATCCGCATGCCGTGCGGATCAGGCCGCGCGGCATCGTCGCGAGCCCGAACTGCACGACGCTCTCGCTGATCGTCGCGGTCGGCGCGCTGCACGCCGAATTCGGGGTACGGGAACTGGTCGTCTCCTCGTACCAGGCGGTGAGCGGGGCGGGCCGGGACGGTGTCGCGGCGCTGCGCGAACAACTGTCGATGGTGGCCGGTACGGAACTGGGTACGAAGCCCGGGGACGTACGCCGGGCCCTGGGGGACACGGAAGGCAGCCCCTTTGCCGCGCCGGTGGCCCTCAATGTGGTGCCCTGGGCCGGGACCGAGGCCGGGGACGGCTGGTCGTCGGAGGAACTGGCGATCCGCGAGGAGTGCCGCAAGGTCCTGGACCTGCCGAGCCTGCGGGTGGCGGCGACCTGTGTCTACGTACCCGTCATCGCAACGCACTCGATGTCCGTGCACGCACGGTTCGAGAACGAGATCGCGGTCGACCGGGCCCACGAGATCCTGGCGACGGCACCGGGCGTGGTGCTCTACGACAGCCCGGCGGCGGGGGACTTCCCGACACCGTCCGACGTCGTCGGCACCGATCCGACCTGGGTCGGACGGGTGCGCAGGTCACTGGACGATCCCCGGGGTCTGGAACTGTTCGTCTGCGGCGACAATCTCCGCAAGGGAGCGGCGTTGAACGTGGCGCAGATCGCCGAATCGGTGGCTGCCGAATTTCCCCGGGTCTGATTCGAACCTGTTTTGTACTCTCTGTGAATGCTCTGTGAGCAAGTTGAAGGTCTGAACCTCTTGAGCTGGGGTGTCGGGGTATCCGACGATGACCTTCCGGCCTGGTGCAACCGTCGGCCGGAAAGCGCGCGTCTATGCGGTCACTTCTTGCACGGCGGGGCGCATATTCGGGGCATTTGTGGAAGAGCAGGTACGTATGAGGGCATGTCGCACTGCGACGAACGCGGTGCCGCGCGCGTACAACCCTGACGGGGGGAAACGTGTCCAACTGGCGTGGCAGAGGTTCTCGATATCACAGTGGTGGGCCCCTTGCGCGGCGCTTCGGTGCGTCCGCTCAGACGGCCCCGCGCACCCGGCGGTATGCCGGTGATTGCGCCCATGCCCGCTGCACGTCCCGCACGGCTGCCGTCACAGCGCGAGGGCGCTGAGGGGAGCGTGGCTGCCGGAACCACGGTCGACCATCTCACCGAGACCTATCGGGCCCACTACCGTTCGCTGCTGGGCCTCGCGGCTCTGCTCCTGGACGACACCGCCTCATGTGAGGACGTCGTGCAGGAGGCGTTCATCCGCGTGCACTCGGCGCGTAGTCGGGTACGGGACCCGGAGAAGACACTCGCGTATCTGCGCCAGACCGTCGTCAACCTGTCGCGCTCCGCGCTGCGCCGCCGCATCCTCGGGCTGAAGCTGCTGTCCAAGCCCATGCCGGACATGGCGAGCGCGGAAGAGGGCGCGTACGACCAGCTGGAGCGGGACGCGCTGATCAAAGCGATGCGGGGGCTGCAACGGCGCCAGCGGGAGGTGCTGGTGCTGCGTTACTTCGCGGACATGACGGAGGCCCAGGTGGCCGAGACGCTGGGCATATCCCTGGGCTCGGTCAAGGCCTACGGCTCCCGTGGGATCGCGGCGCTGCGCGTCGTGATGGAGGCGCAGGCATGAGTCGGCGCTACCGCAGGAACGAGAACAGCCACGAGCGTGAGCATCGGATTGACCGGACTGGAAACGGAACTGTGAACGACGGGCCGGAGAGCGCCTCGCATGTGAACCCGGACGTGAAGTCGGACGCCGACTCGGATGCGGATACGGATCACGCGGATCGGGACCTCGCGGATCGGGACCTCGCGTCCGTGGGAGGTGCCGGTGGCCTCTGCGAGGGCGACGCAGCCGCTGAGACGGCCGAGCTCGGGGGGCTGAGCAGCCTCTTCGGCGAGGGCCCGGGCGCGGGTTCCGGTTCGGGGGGCGGTGGCGGCCCGGACATGGACGAGGTCGTGCTGCGCCGCATGCTGCGCGGGGCCGTCCAGAACATCGAACCCCGCGACGGCACCCTCGACCACCTGTACCGCGCGGTGCCCGCCCGGCGCGCCAGGCGGCGGCAGGCCGTCGTCGGTATGGCGGCAGCGGCGCTGCTCATCGGCACCGCGGTCCCTGCCTTCGTCCATGTCGCGAACTCCGACGGTTCGAGCACCGCCAACCCCGCGATAGCCGGACACGGCGAGCAGGCGCAGGGTGGCAGCGGCACCGACAACGGCTCCGGAGCCGGCGGGAAGAGCAGCGGCGGCAGCACCGACGGGCAGACCGACGGCGACCGGAACCAGCCGGCGAGCACGAGCAGTCCGTCCGACAGCCGTGGCCAGGGCGCCGACGGCAACCTGGTCGGCGGGGGCGCCGACCCGGCCAACTCCGCGGCGGCCTCCATGCCTACCTGCGACCCGGGGCAGCTCGGTGTCGCCTCGGCCGAGACGGGCGCGGCGGGGGCCGACGGCACGGTGTACGGCACGTTCCGGATCGCCAATGTCTCCGGCACGAACTGTTCGGTGAGCAGCAGCGGCAGCGTGGGCTTCCAGGCGATGGGCGCGGCCGATCCGGCCAAGATCACGGTCGTTCAGCACACCGCGGGTGACGCGGCTGCCGGACTGCCCGACCCCTCGCAGGAGCAGGGGACGGTGCTGCTGGAACCGTCCATGGCATACGAGGTGAAGTTCGCCTGGGTGCCGAAGGACACATGTCCGACCTCCGGAGGTTCACCGAGCCCGACACCGACGGACGGCGCGGGCGGCGCCGCTGCCGCCGGTACCGGTACGGGTGCCACTGACGGGACTTCGGATACGGCTGCGCAACTCGGCAGCGAGGATGGCGGCGGGGCGCTGGACGGCAGCGTTGCAGTGACGCACACGCCGGAGGTGGGGGCGCCGGTCGCGGAGACGAAGATCGCCAACGCCTGCGCGGGCACGATCTACCGGACCGGGGTGCTGGCCCCCGCGCCATGACGCAGGGGCGTCGCGTACGACGTACACGTGAGGGGGCCCGCCGGTCGATTCGGCGGGCCCCCTCACGTATGTCTGTCTCAGGTGTCTGTCTCAGGCCGTACCGACGCTCACGTCGGAGTCGGCAGGATCGGTGGGGCCGGTGTTCGTGCCCGCATCCTTGCCCGCATCGGCATCGGCATCTGCATCCGTGTCGTCGACGAGGCCCAGCTTCAGGTCCCGTGCCGCCTCGGCCTCGCGGCGGACCAACCGGAACCACATGAAGAGCACGAACCCGGCGAAGACGAACCACTCGCCGGTGTAGCCGAGGTTCTGGAAGGCCTTCAGATCGAGGCCGGTGCCCTGCGGTACGGCGGCCGGCACGGGACGCAGCGCGCCGCTGGAGCCGGTGTCCTGGAGCGTCACCCAGGCGTCGTAGACGTCGTACGGGACGAGGTTGACCAGGGACGCGGCACTGATCATGCCGAGCTGACCGTCCGGGAGCCCACCTGCCGCGTCGACGCCCGCGGTTCCGGCGTTCTCGGACGCCTGGAGGTCACCGGTCACCGTGACCTCGCCGGTCGGTGCGGCGGGCACGGCGGTGTGGCCGGGCTTGCCGGGCAGCCAGCCGCGAACCACCGGCAGAGCCTTGCCGCTGTCCGTGCGGAGCATGTTCAGGACGTAGAAGCCGCTCTTGTCGTCCAACTCCCGGCCAGGTACCAGGAACAGGTCGGCGTACCGGCCGGTGGCGGTGGCGGGGCGGCCCGAGGTCACCGTGTCGACGGGCAGGAGGTCGTCGATCGGCTTGGCGGCCCTCGTGCCCGGGGCGGGCTGCTTCTCGGCGGCGTCGTGCGTCTGCACGCGGTCCTCGAAGCGGCCGAGCTGCCAAGTGCCCATGAAGATGCAGAACGGGATGGCCAGCACGACGAAGAGGTTGATCCCCCACCATCGCGGGGTCAGCAGGAACCGGTACACCCCTCCACGGTACGGTCCCCGCTCCGGTCGCCCGGAGCGGGGTGCCGGGTGGCGCGCGGCCGCGGTGCCGACGGGGCTGCCGGCCGTCGGCCTCCGGCTCGGCACCCCGACCGCGCGGCGTTGCTCGCCGGCCACCGCTTTGTCCTCGATCGCCGGGCGGGCTCGAATCGGCCCGCCCGGGCGGATCGGGCGCCCGGTGGCGGGGTCGGCGGTTCCGTCCTCGATCGCCGGAAAGGCTCACGATGGCCTGCAGCGGTGGTTTCGCGCGGGATTCGCGCAGGAGGGGGCAGAGGCTTCTATTCGCCGGACAGGCTCGAAGAGGCGGGGGCGCTACCCGTGGCCAGGTGGCGCTGGGCGAAGTCGAGTTCCAGCCGGAACTGCTTGATCCGCTCCTCCACGACGAGCGAACCGTGTCCCGCGTCGTACCGGTAGACCTCGTGCACCGCGTCACGGCCCTTCAGCCGGTCCACGTAATTCTCGACCTGGCGGATCGGGCAGCGCGGGTCGTTGACGCCTGCCGAGATGTAGACCGGCGCCCGGACGGCGTCGACGTACGTCAGCGGGGACGAGGCCTCGAAGCGCTCAGGAACCTCCTCCGGCGTGCCGCCCAGCAGTGTGCGGTCCATCGCCTTCAGGTCCTCCATCTCGTCGTGATACGCCGTGACGTAGTCGGCGACCGGGACCGCCGCCAGGCCCAGGGCCCAGTCGTCCGGCTGCCTACCGAGGCCGAGCAGGGTCAGATAGCCGCCCCAGGAGCCACCGGCCAGGACCAGCTTCGCCGGGTCCGTGAGCCCGGACTTCACCGCCCACTCCCGCACCGCGGCGATGTCCTCCAGCTCGATCAGACCGACCCGGTGCTTGAGCGCGTCCGTCCAGGCGCGGCCGTATCCGGTGGAGCCCCGGTAGTTGACCCGGACGACCGCGTAGCCGTGGTCCACCCAGGCGGCGGGGCCGGAGGCGAAGGCGTCGCTGTCGTGCCAGGTCGGGCCGCCGTGGATCTCGAAGACGGTGGGAAACGGGCCCTTTGCCGGGGCGGCGGGCCGCTGCACGAGCGCGTGGACGCGGCCCCCGGGCCCGTCCACCCACACGTCCTCCACCGGCACGGACGCCGGAGCCTTCAAGCCGGGCGGATCGAGTACCACCGCGCCCGAGGTGGACCGGATGACGGGCGGCTGCGCGGCCGACGACCACAGGTACTCCACCGTGCCGTCGGGCCGGGCCGTGGCTCCCGACACCGAACCCGCCGGGGTATCCACCCGGACGGGAGCGCTGCCCGCCCCCGGCTCGTACCGCCACAGGTCGCTGCGGGCCTCGAAGCCGTGCACGATCAGCAGCGCGGAGGCGTCCGGATACCACTCGGCGCCCACATCGCCGGGCAGGTCGATCGCGAGATCCGTCTCGGTGCCCGTCATCGGATCCCAGATCATCGGCTCCCAGCGGCCCCGCCGCTGATGCCCGACCAGCAGCCTCGTGTCCCCGGCGACGGGGGCGAAGCCCAGCACGGACAGGCCCAGCTCCTTCGTACCGCCCTCGGTGTCGTCCAGCTCGGCGACCGTCGACCCGTCGGGCCGCACCACGCGCAGCGCGGAGTGCATCGCATCGCCGTGCTCGGTGTGCTCCAGGGCGATCAGCGTCCCGTCGTACGACAGGTCACCGACGCCCGCCGACTCGCGGTGGCGGTAGATCTCGACGGGCGCGGCCCCGGGCCGTACGACATGGAGCGTCGTCCCGTCCTCGTCGGTCGAACGGCCGACCACCGCCGTACCGTCACGCCCGATCGCGAGCCCGGCCGGGTACGAGGCACCGAGACCGGGTGCCGCCGGCTCGTCCACCGCCTCCTCGCCCTCGCCGCCGTGGAACGGCTGGCGCATCCACACCCCGAACTCGTCCCCGGCGGTGTCGCTGAACCACCAGATCGACTCGCCGTCCGGTGTCAGCACGCCGTCGGTCGTCCCGTTCGGCCGGTCGGTCACCTGACGCTGCTTGCCGGTCGCGCGGTCCCATGCGTACAGCTCATACGTCCCCGTGGCATTGGAGACGAACAGCGCGCGGTCCGGCGCATCCTCCGCCCAGTCGGGCAACGACACCCGCGGCGCCCGGAAACGCTGCTCCCACTCCGGTACGGAAGCGGTCGCCGGAGCGGAATCGGGCGCCGGTGCGGTGGGGGCCGTCGAGCCAGTGATCTCAGTCATGTCCCCCATTCTGCGCCGGAACGCCGACAATTCGTTCGCATTGCCCGCAGCCTGTGGATAACCTCCCGGGCATGCATGCACCGACCCCCGCCGGCTGGCACGAGGCCAACCGCGCGCTCTGGGACGAGCGGGTTCCCATCCACGCCGGGAGCGACTTCTACGACCTGGATTCCTTCCGCGCCGGCAAGGACGCCCTGCGCGACTTCGAACTCGCCGAGGTCGGGGACGTCACGGGCAAGTCGCTGCTGCATCTGCAGTGCCACATCGGGGTCGACACCCTCTCCTGGGCCCGGCACGGCGCCGCACACGTCGTCGGTCTGGACTTCTCCGAACCGGCCGTGGAGACCGCGCGTGGCCTGGCCCGCGAGCTGGGGTTCGCCCAGGACCGGGCAGCGTTCGTCGCCGCCGATGTCCATGACGCCGCGGAGGCCGTCCCGGACTCGTCGTACGACATCGTCTACACCGGCGTCGGCGCGCTGAACTGGCTGCCCGACACACGGCGCTGGGCCGAGACCGCCGCATCGCTCGTGGCGCCCGGCGGCTTCCTCTACCTCGCGGAGTTCCATCCGCTCACGGACTGCCTCGACGACTCCACCGGCGCGAAGGTCGTCCACGACTACTTCAGCCACGACGCATGGGTGGACGAGACGCCGGGCACTTACGCGGACTTCGACGCACCGACCGTCCACAACCGCAGCGTCGAATGGCAGCACCCGATCGGCGACGTGGTGTCGGCGCTGGCAGCCGCCGGGCTGCGGATCGAGTTCCTGCACGAGCACGACGTCTCGCTCTTCGCCCGCTTCTCGGCGCTGGAGCGGCACGGCGACGGCTTCTACCGCTTCCCCGCCGACCGTCCGCGCATCCCGCTGATGTACTCGGTCAAGGCGTCGCGTCCGGCCGGCTCCTGACCGAAGGCCGGCACTCAAGGCCCATTGTCAGTGGTGGGGTTCAGACTCGAACCATGACCACGACTGCTGATCTGCGCACGGCGGTGAAGGCGTACTGGACCGCGGCCGACAACCGCGACTGGGACACCTTCGCCACGACGCTCGCCGACGAGGTGCTGTACGACCTGCCGCAGACTCGCGAACGCATCCGCGGGAAGGAGCGGTACGTGCAGTTCAACCGGGAGTACCCGGGGGACTGGCACGTCCGCGTCGAACGGGTCGTGGCCGACCGGGAGGGGCAGCAGGTCGCTGTCCGGACGCTTTTCACGGTTGGCCCGCAGGAGTTGCACGCCATCCACTTCTTCACGTTCGACGCTGAGGGGCGGATCAGCGGGATCACCGACTTCCGGCCCGAGCCGTACGAGCCCCCGGCGGGCCGGGAGCACCTCGTCGAGCGGTACTGACACCGATCGGACGGGGCGGGGGGACGGGGAAGACGGGGAACGAGGCGCGGGGCGTGATGGCGGCAGTGGGCGTTCGCCGGGTTCTGGGTCCTCCGGTCGCGCCTGCGCCTCTGACTTCGTCCTCGCCCCTTCCTTCGCCTCCCCCGCCCTCAATTGCCGGACGGGCTTGATTCCTTGGGCCCCGCACGGTCCCACCCGGGGGCGCGGACATCGACCGTCAGCGTGTTCATCACGACCTCTTCGCCGCACGTGCGGCAGATCCACGCCGCATCGAGATCGTGCGCGTGCGAGTCCTCGCGGCCGGCCTCCGCCGCCGGTTCATGGATCATGACCACCGGCTGCTCCTCCAGCACCCACCGGTCGCCCCAGTCCAGCAGGGCCCGGATCACCGGCGCGAGATCACGACCGGACTCGGTCAGGTGGTACTCGTAGCGCGGCGGCCGTTCGTTGTAGGGCCGCCGCTCGACCACCCCTGCCTGCTCCAGTGAGCGCAGCCGGGCCGCGAGGCGGTCCCGGGGCGCGCCGGTGTTGCGGGCGATCGCCTCGAACCGGTGGTTGCCGAAGAAGATCTCGCGCACCGCGAGCAGCGCCCATTTCTCACCCACCACATGCAGCGCGGCGGCGGCCGAGCACGGCCGGCCGGGCAGCGAGAACGCCGGGGCGGTGGGGGCGTGGGGTTCCTGTGCAGTACTCATCACTACAAGGTTGCCATCTCAAACTCACTGGCGCTACCTTGCCGCCATGACAGTTGGAAAATCAAACCCACCCCCTTTTGAGGTTGCCTCCGAGGTTGCCTCCGCGACTGGCCGTGCGGCTGCCCCGGCCCCCTCCCGCGCCACCGTCTGGATCATTTCGGCCGGTGTCTTCGTCGTGAATCTCGACCTGTTCATCGTCAATGTCGCGGTTCCCGCCCTCGGTGACGCCTTCGACGGCAGCTCGCTCGCCTCGCTGTCCTGGGTGCTCAACGCGTATGCGATCGTCTTCGCCGCTCTGCTCGTCGTCGCGGGCCGGCTCGCCGACCGGTACGGACACCGCCGAGGCTTCCTCCTCGGTCTTGCGGTCTTCACCGCCGCCTCCGCGCTCTGTGCGGTCGCCCCCGGCGTCGGCTGGCTGGTGGCCGCCCGCGTCCTGCAGGCCGTCGGAGCCGCCGCCCTCATGCCGACGTCGCTCGCCCTCCTGCTCGTCAACACCCCGGCGGAGCGTCGCCCCCGGGCCATCCGCAACTGGGCGGCGATCGGCGGCATCGCGGCCGGTCTGGGGCCGGTGGTCGGTGGCGTACTCGTGGAAGCGGACTGGCGCTGGGTCTTCCTCGTCAATGTGCCGGTCGGTGCGATCGGCCTGATCGCGGGCGCCCGGTTGCTGCCTGACGCCCGCCCGCACCGCGAGGGTCCCTTCCCGGACCTCTTCGGTGCCGTTCTGCTCACCCTCGCGATCGGCGCACTGGCGCTCGCCCTGGTCAAGGCCGATGCCTGGGGCTGGAGTTCGCCGGGTGTCCTCGGTCCGCTGGTCGCGACTGCCGTCCTCGCCGCGGGCTTCTGGCTGCGCTCCGCCCGGCACCCGGCCCCGGTCGTCGAACTGCCGATGCTGCGTACCCGGGCCTTCGCGACGGCCACCCTCGCAGCTCTGCTCTTCACTGTCGCGTTCGCGGCGATGCTGCTGACGTCTGTGCTCTGGTGCCAGCAGGTGTGGGGGTACTCGGCGATCCGTACCGGACTCGCCATCGCGCCGGGGCCGTTGGTCGTACCCGCGCTCGCCGTCCTCTCGGGTCCGGTCGTCAGCCGCATCGGTGCGGGCCGCACCGCCGCACTCGGCTGCCTGCTGTTCGCCGTCGGGCTGGCCTGGTGGGCCGTCGCACTCGATACGGCTCCGCACTATGCGAGCGGTTTCCTCCCCGGCATGATGATCACCGGTATCGGCGTCGGCTTCGCCCTTCCCACCCTGGTCGGCGCGGCCGCCGTGGCTCTTCCGCCCACCCGTTTCGCCACCGGGTCAGCCGTCACCACGATGGCCCGCCAGACGGGTTCGGTGCTGGGTGTCGCCCTGATGGTCACGCTGCTCGGCGCCCCTGACGGACCGGCAGAGGCGCTCGACGCATTCCGGCACAGCTGGTGGGCGGCCGCAGCCACCGCCGTATTCGCCGCTGCGACCGCCCTCGCCCTGCACCGGCGGGACACCGCTGCCCGCGCCTGAAGCGACACGCCCGCGCGTGAAGCGACATCTCCTGCGCCCGAGGCAATATGCCCGTGCCCGAACGCAACAGAAGCGCGGTGGGTGGCCGGAACATCCCCGGCGGCCCGCCGCGCTTCTGTACCTCCGTCGTCCGCGTCCTACGCGGCCGAGCGGAAGGCCGGAAGGTAGCCGCCCGACTGTCCGGCGGCCTTGGGGTGGTACGAGTTGTAGATGGGGAGCGTCACACTGTTGAGCCATGCGTCACCGGAGCACAGCTCATGCCCGGTGAACTCGTCCACCACGCTGGAGAACGTGAACCCGGCATCGGCCGCCTGCTTGGCGATGACACCGTTCAGGACGTCGGACGCGTTGTTGATGGCCGCCCGCTCCTTCTCGGAGAGCCCGGCGATGCAGCTGCCGCTCAGCTGGTAGAAGCGCGGGTATCCCAGCACCACGACATGTGCCTGCGGGGCCCGCGACCGGATGGAGCCATAGAGCGAACTGAGGCCAGACGGAAGTGAGTTCTGCATCTGCGACACGGCCGAGCCCAAGCTGCTCAGGCAGGTGGCCTCGCTGGACAGCACGCAGTCCTGCATGACAGCGGCGAAGCCGACGTCGTTGCCGCCCGCCGTGACGCTGACCAGGCCGGTGGACGAGCTCAGCGCACCCAGCTGGCTGCCGGCCACCGAACTGGTCGTGGCGCCCGAACAGGCGACGAAGGCGAAAGAGGAAGGTGAGTTGGCAGCTGCCCAGAGGTAGGGGTAGGCGTTGGTGCTGCGGCGGCAGTCGCCGCTGTCCGAGAGATAGCTCCCCGCGCCGACGCCGGACGAGTACGAGTCGCCGAGCGCGACGTACCCGCCGGCGGCGGCCGAGGATGCCGAGGCCGGCTGGGCGATGCCCAGAGCGGCCACGGCGGCGAGGATCAGAGTGGATGCGGACGCCCAGAATCTCCGTACTGACATGGCTGTCAGCCCTCCGAAGTGTGGGGGGTGGGTGGGGGGTTGATTGAGCGCCACGTTTCTAGCAGCTGTTGGTACTCGCCGGTAATAGCTGCGTAAGAACTGGTCTGATATGCCCGAATGATCGTTCGGTCGCGAGAGCTCCGCGCGTAGATAAACCTCTCGGGCTGCCTGAATCCCCGCATGAATCCCCGCATGAATCCCCGCCTGAATCTCCGTGCGGCATCTGCACGTTCGGGTGGCGGAGGCCCCGTGGCCAGGCCCCACGCTGCGGGAGGCGGGTTTCAACTTGAGGCGTCCGGCGACCTGTTCACCGAGGAGCGGTTCGCGCTCGTCGCGTACCGCCTGCAAGTCGGCTGCGGTACGGGCTCTGTCGAAGGGCTGGGCCCGCCGAGATCACATGGGGA
The DNA here is from genome assembly GCF_042882185.1 of Streptomyces sp. NPDC058239. Lineage (NCBI taxonomy): Bacteria > Bacillati > Actinomycetota > Actinomycetes > Kitasatosporales > Streptomycetaceae > Streptomyces > Streptomyces sp. NPDC058239. The sequence continues at coordinate 23,913 of NZ_JBHVWS010000036.1, read as the reverse complement.
TCAACGCCGTCATGCCCCTGTGGGCACGGCCGTCGCGCTCCCCGGCCGGCAGTCGTCCCCCGTATCACCGATGCGTCGCCCGGCCCCCACTCCGGTCGGACGGCGACGAACGCAGGGCACGAAAAAAACCGCCCTCTGTGGCGGCGTTCCCGTATCGGGATGCCGCCACAGAGGGCGGTTGTCGTAGATCTACGAGGGTCAGTTGTGGCCGAACCTCCGCTGCTTCCGGTGGGAGACCTGCTCCGAGATCGAGCGCACTGTGTCCTGGGCAGCCGTTGGCTGCGGCGTCTGTTCCTTCGTCTCCGGAGCAGCGCTGCGTTCATGGCCGCCGGTGCGGGCACCTCGGTTCTGCCGACTCTGCTTCTTGCCCACGATCGTGCCTCCTGTAGCGGATATCGGACGATGGGCCACTACAAGATTCACATGTGAGTGCGAAGGGTGCATTTCGGGCGACTGCTGTTGAGTGCGCTTGCGTCGATGCCGGTCGGCAGTGGACTGGCCGCAGGACGGGTATCCGCCCCTTCGCTGATCAGATCCGCGCCGCGTGGGCACCCGTCGGCGGGGTGTCGTCCAGGAGGAAGCCGACCGCTTCCTCGACTGTCGTGCCGTAGCGACCGTCCGTGCTCAAGTCGAAGAAGCCGTGGTCCGCCCCCGGGTACTCCACGAGGGGGCAGTGGTCGCCCTCGGTGGTCATCCGGTCGCGGAAGCGGCGTATCCGGTCGAGGGGAGCGACGTGGTCCTCGGGGTCGTGCATGACGAGGGTGGGCGGCGCCCCGGGGCGTACCAGCGGGTCCGGGAGGGAGCCCGACGCGATGCAGGTCCTGTCCGGCGGATCACGCGAATATTGGGATGCGGGCCGGTTGGGGCGGACATAGGGTCGATGCCCGTGGAACCGCTCAGTGAGAAACAGATCCGCTCATCCTTCGCGAACTGCACCAAGGGTGAGGCGGCGCGGCTTCGGCTGCCGCTCGACTTCGCCGAACTGCCCTGGGAGGACCTGGATTTCCTGGGGTGGGTGGATCCGGGAGCGCCGCTGCGGGCACACCTCGTGGTGCCACGGGCAGAGGGTCCGCTGGGGATATCTCTGCGTATACCCTCCGTGAGGCGTACCAGCGCCGTGAAGTCCAGCATGTGCCAGGTCTGCCTGACAGGTCATGCCTCCTCCGGGGTCACCCTGCTCGCCGCCCCCTTGGCGGGCGCCCGGGGCCGCGAGGGCAACACGGTCGGTATCTACATCTGCGCGGACCTCGCCTGCCCTCTGTATCTGCGTGGCAAGCGGCAGCCGAAGCTGCGTTCCGGGCGGTACGAGGAGTCCCTGACGCTGGACGAGCGCCTCGCGCGTATGTCGGGCAATCTGGATGCCTTCACGGCCAAGGTCACCGACGCGTAAGCCCTGACGAGCACAGGCCGTCACCCCGTAAGGAAGCAGAATCGTCCGACGGGGAGGGGAAGGCCTGCCCTGTCCGGACCGTGGTGAGCCGGGGCCAGGGCCGTGACGGCCCTCTGTGCCGCAGTGCCCGGGCGAGCTCGACGAACGGCTGGCCGCGGCCTTCGCCCGATGTGGCGGGCCGGTACTGCTGATCGGCATGGACACCCCGCAGGTGACTCCGGCACTCCCGGCCACCGGACTCGAATTCGGTTGCTGCGACGCCTGGTTCGGGCCGGCGGGCGACGGCGGCTTCTGGGCCCTCGGGCTCGCCACGCTGCACTGACCAGGTGAACAGCCGGACCCCGATCGTCTTCGCGTTCATCCTCGGCCTCGCGTTGCTCCTGCTCGCGGTGACGTTCCGGTCACGGACCATCCCGCCGGCTTCGGTCCTGCTCAATCTGCTGTCCATCGGCGCTGCTTGCGGGGTGCTGACCCTGGTCTTCCAGGACGGCAACCCGGAGTCGCTCCTGAGGTTCAACTCCTATGAGGGAGTGGTGAGTTGGCTACCGTTTTTCATGTTCATCATCCTGTTCGGCCTGGGCATGGACTACCACATCTTCATTCTCGGCCGGATCAGGGAACGGTGGCTCGCGGGCACGGAGCCGCGTGAGGCGGTGGTCGGAGGCATAGCGGCCAGTGCGGGCGTCGTCAGTGGCGCGGCGCTCATCATGACCGGTGTCTTCACGGTCTTCATGACCTTGTCCGTCATCGAGTACAAGATGCTGAGCCTCGGCATGGCACTGGCCATCCTCGTCGACGCCACCGTTGTACGCGGTGTGCTGCTGCCGGCCGCGATGTCCCTGCTCGGAGAGCGGGCCTGGAGCCGCAGGGCCGGCTTGATCGCGCGCGCTCCGTCGGCGGAGCCTTCCTGGGCCGAGGGTGCGGCAGGCTCGGTCGACACTCGGCCGTTGGCGAACGCGGCAACCGGCTTCGCGATGGCATAAGTACAGTTGCCTTCAAGCGCCCCACTTCGCAGGTGACCGCAGGCTGTCCGTGGGGAGACCCCGACCAAGGCCTTCTCCCGGATTCTCCCCAAACGATCCCCAGAAACCACTCAGGGGCCTGATCCACTAAGTGGATCAGGCCCCTGACCTGGTATTTCAGCTGTCGGGGTGGCGGGATTTGAACCCACGACCTCTTCGTCCCGAATGAGGTTCGGTCAAGATCGACACCTGCCGGTTCGCTGTTTGCCCAGGTCGGCGCGTTGGGCTGGGTGGGTCTCGCGCTGTCCCGGATGGCCTGGGGGAGCGAGTCGGCTCCCAGATGGCTCCCCGTCCGGGTGCTCCTGGTGTGTTCATGCTGGGCCCGTAGGGCTGCAGTGAGTCGGGCTACAGCTCGTTCTTGGCGCCGATCTCGGCGATCCCTCGGTCGCGGCGCCGCCTCTCGGGCGGATGCCTGCTGGCTCGGTACCGTCCTCGGCACGGGTTCGAATGGCGCACCCGGGCACGCTCCTGCCCATCGGTTGTAGTACCCGACGGGCAGGAGCGTGAATACACGCAGGAGGCTGAACTGTCCGCCCCTAGGGTGCGTTCGATGGGGTCTATCTCGCAGTAGCTGCCGCGCTGGGCATGGGCGCCAGCTTGTTGGCTTCGGCGACGGCGGCGTTCCAGCTGAACTCGTTGTTGTCGCTGAAGTAGTAGTAGGTGGCGCCGTTCGGCATCATCGCGACGGTGATGCCGCCGTATCCCGACATGAAGGGTACGTAGAAGGGGCTGGTGTAGGCGGGGTTGTCGGCGGAAGTGAACTCTCGGCCCCAGAAGCCGTTCTGGTACTTCATGGGCTTGGTGCCGGTGGTGGTCATGCCCCGGTCCTCCGGTGTGTGTTGCATGGTGGCCGCGAGCAGTGCCGGGTCGAGTATCTGCTCGCCGTTGACGGTGCCGTGGTCGTTGTTGAGGAATTTCGCGAACTTGGCGATGGAGTCCTGCGTCCAGAACATGCCGTAGCCGCCGAAGGGGGCTCCGCCGGGGCTGTTGTCGGTGCGGGAGGAGACGAGGGAGTCGGGCCCGATGCCGATGGGTTGGAGCACGTCGTCGCGGAGCATGTCGAAGATGTCGGCGTCCGAACCGGTCTTCTCCTGCAGGTAGTTGTTCATCGCTTGGGCAACGAGGAAAGTGTCGGAGGTGTGGTAGACCCACTTGCTGCCGGGGCTGGCCCGACGCGGGAAGGACAGAGCGGGTCGCATCTTGTCGGCGTAGGGCTCGGCTGCGAAGAAGTTCGCCATGGTTCTGCCCGATTCGTCCCTCTCGTAGCCGGGCGAGGTGTAGTTCCCGGTGGCCATGTCGAGGGTGTGGTCGAGGGTGACGCCGCTCCAGGCAGCGTTGCCGGCGGTCTCAGGGATTCGGTCGGAGAGCTTCTCCTGGGCCACGGCCGGACCGTAGCGCTGCACCAGACGCAGCATGGCTGTTCCCGCGAACGCCGACTTCGCGGTCGAGTACGAAGGCAGAAGCATCTGGCCGCAGAACGGGTACTCCCCTTGCCTGGTGCGACAGTTGCCCACGTAGTGGACTCCGTGGAAGTTGACGCCGAAGGTGCTCAGCGCGGACGGCGTGATGCCGGAGCCGAACTTCGTCACGTCCACACCACTGTCCGGGTAGTCGGTGGCCAGCGCCGAGATGGGCTTGGTCGGGAGCCGGTCCTTGACCTCGGAGGCATATGCGTCGCGCAGGTTCTCGGCGCCGTCGACGGGGCCGGGCCGGTAGTCGGCCGGTACCTGGCCCCACATGTCGAACTGGAAGTACTCGCAGGTCTCCGCGGTGATCTGGTAGCGGACTTCGGAGACCGATGTGTCGTCGAAGAGGAATGTCAGGGTGCCGTTGTGCACGCAGTTGGCGTTGCGCTCGACGAGCGCGAACGGCAGGGAGGCGCGGGTGCGTTGGCCGTCGCCGTCCTCGTTCCACGCGCGGCCGGGTCCCACCGCCAGGTTCCACGCCTGGTTCCCCGTGTACTGCAACCCGCGCTTCGCCGGGACGAGGTGGCTGCCGTTCTGTACGAGCGCGATGTCGACCGGTGGCAGGTGCCGGGTCGCCGCTGTGTCTGCGTATCCGTTCGGGTCTTTCAGTGCGCGGAATCCGCCGGCGGTGGAAAGGCCGTTGAGGGTGAGGGTGCCTTCGAAGCTGTGGGTGGGAGGCGCCGCTTGCGCCGACAGGGCGAAGGCGCTGTCGGAGACGGTGTCCTCGGCGCTGCCTCCGGTGAGTTGGCCGGCGGTGAGTTCGGTCCGGTTCACCGCGCCGCTTCCGGTGAGCGGATCACCCGGTACGGGTGCGGTTGCGGCGGTTGTGGCGTTTGCGGCGGGTGCCGCCATCGTCGGTGGCGGGACGGCGAACAGCCCCGCGAGCACGGGGGCGACGGTAGCGGCACGGCGTAGCCGTCGGGTGGGGAACGGTCTCGGCATGGTCCGATGTCCTCTCGGGCTGGCAGCTGATGCGGGATACCGCCGCATGGTGGGTCGCACCGGGGCCGCCGTCCAATGCCTGTCCGGTCTGGTCGGGCTGCCTGCCAGGCATACCTCCAGCTCTCCTTGGCCTGTCGGCCGTCGGGTCGGCGTGCGCTCACGCCTCGCGTCGTGGTGAGGGCCGTGGTCCGTAGTCGTCGCTGCAGTTCATAGGCGGGCGGCGACCTGTGGCCCGTACCGCTCGACACAAAAACGTGACAACCCGGCCGCGAATGCCTCGATGCTGCGCAGCGCATAGTGCCCGGCGTCCCACGCCGCGTGCAGGTGGATCTGCAGCGGTTCGCCCGTGTTGTCGAGGATCAGCAGTGGGTGCAGGTCGAAGCGGGGATCGTCGGAGACCACCGCGACACCATGGCCCGAGGCCGCCATGGCCTGTGCGACGTGCGGGGTGTCGCATTCGAGCACGATGTCGTACGAGGCGTCCGCATCCTGCACGGCATGGTCCAGGATGCGGCGGGTGCCGTGTGCCGGGGTGAGGACGATGAGGGGCTCCGCGGCAAGTTCCCTGATGGTGACGCGGTCCCGGTCCGCCCAGGCATGGTCGGCACGGACGTAGGCCCACAGCGGCAGGTGGGCCACCGGGAGCCCGGCGAAACGGCGCCTCGAAGGTGCCGAGGAGATGGCTACATCGGCGCCCCTCGCAAGGGCCTGGTACGCATGTGCCGGACTCTCCGCCTGCACGGTGACGAGCGGATCCTCCGGCCCCCAGGTGGCCAGGAACGGCGCGATCACGTCGGTGATGGTGGTGGGCGGCGCCGCCACGGTGATCCGCATGGCACAACCGGCAGCCAGCGCACCGACTGCGGCCTCGGCGGTGTCCGCGCGGGCGACCAGGTCGCGGGCCAGGGGAAGGAAGCGCTGGCCGGCCGCCGTCAGGACCATCTGCTTACCGCCGCGGTCGAAGAGTGTCATCCCCAAGGTCCCTTCCAGGCCGCGCAGTTGGCGCGACAGCGAGGGCTGGGCGACGCGGACCGCCTCGGCAGCCTTGGTGACGGAACCGGTTTCCACGATGGTCAGGAAGTAGCGCAGCACTCGGAGTTCCATGGCGGTGGTCCTTCGGGAGACGGAGGAGGCATGACACCGTCATGCCTCAAAGGCATGTTAACAAACCCTTACAAGTATTTGAAGCTATGGCCGACTGGCTGCATTCTTGTCCCACCCTCGGCCCCGCCGTCCGGAATCTCTGGCCGTCGGCGCCCGAATCTCCGTCGACTTCTCCTCGTACAACAATCCTTCGATTGGCTGGTTCCCGCATGGCCCGCCCCCTGCCCCTGATCCTCGCCCAGGCGCCCGGCCGCCCGGCCGACGACCTCACAGGCTTTGCCGCCGACGTGGAGCGGCGCGTGAAACTGCGCGCACCCGGCGCCCTCGTCGTCTACCCCGAACTGCACCTCGGCGAGAGCGCCCCCGGCGTCCCGGCCGCCCCGGAGGAGGAGGCCGAGCCGCTCGACGGCAAACGTGATGCGGCCTTCGCCGAGCTGGCGGGGGATCTGGGTATCTGGCTGGTGCCCGGCAGCGTCTACGAGCGAGGCACCGGCGACCGTGTCCACAACACGACACCGGTCTATTCACCACAGGGTGAGCGCCTCGCCGCGTACCGCAAGATCTGCCCGTGGCGCCCGTACGAGACGACCACACCCGGCAACCGGTTCGAGGTCGTCGACCTCGCCGGGGTCGGCCGCATCGGACTGTCCATCTGCTACGACACCTGGTTCCCGGAGATCTCCCGCCATCTGGCCTGGATGGGCGCAGAGCTGATCGTCAACGTGGTCCGCACGTCGACGAGCGACCGCGCACAGGAAGTCGTCCTCAACCGCGCCAACGCCATCACCAATCAGGTCTTCGTCGCCAGCGTCAATTCCGCTGCCCCATCAGGGACCGGCCGCAGCCTCGTCATCGATCCACAGGGCACGGTGCGCGCCGAAACCGTCGACGCCGGCGACTCCACCCTCACCGACGTGATCGACCTCGACGAGGTCAGCAACGTCCGCCGCTACGGCACCGCCGGTCTCAACCGGATCTGGGACCAGTTCCGCCCCGGCGACCCAGCCCTCGAACTCCCGCTGTACGGGGGCCGCATCGACCCCGCCACCTGGAACCCCGCCCACACCACCGAGGAGCCACCACGATGACCAGCGAGACCACTGGGAACACCATGAGACTGAAGGGCGACCTGAGCCTCTTCTCCGTCGTCCTGTTCGGCCTGGCCTACATCTCCCCCGGCATCGTCGTCACGATGTTCGGCGTGGTCGCCGCCACCAGCGGCGGCGCGGCCCCGACCGCGTTCGCCATCGCCACCCTCGCGATGCTGCTCACCGGGCTGAGTTACGCGAAGATGGCGCGCGCCGTGCCCGGCGCGGGGTCGGTCTACACCTACGCCCGCAAGATGCTCGACAGCCGCATCGGTTTCCTGTCCGGCTGGGCGATGCTGCTCGACTACTTCTTCATCCCGATGGTCGGCTGGCTGATCACGGCGATCTACTTCAACGCCCAGTTCCCCGAGATACCCAAGTGGGTCTGGCTGATTGTCTCGGTGGGCATCACCACCGCCATCAACGTCTTCGGCATGAAGCTCGCGGACCGCGTCAACAAGGTCCTGATGTTCATCGCTCTGGGGTCGCTGGTCCTCTTCGCCACCCTATGTGTCGTCTTCCTCGGCAAGCACGGCTCCTCCGCCCCCGCCACGGACGCCCTGTGGAACTCCGGCACTTCGATCGGCGCGGTCACGGCGGCCGCCGCCATCGCCGCGTACTCCTTCCTCGGCTTCGACGCCGTCTCCACGCTGGGCGAAGAGGCCAGGGGCGGGGCGAGGACGATCGGCCGCGGCATCATCGGCTGCGTCATCGCCGCCGGAGCGATCTTCATCGTGCTGTCCTTCGTGATGCAACTGGTCCACCCCGGCGCGAAGTTCGCCGACGTCGACGCGGCCGCCTACCACCTGAAGGTCCAGGTCGGCGGCGAGACGTACGCCGAGATCATCAACTTCGTCACCATCGCCGGATCCATCGCCTCCTGTATCGCCCTGCAAGCCTCCGCCGCCCGCCTCATGTACGTCATGGGACGCGACGGCGCACTGCCCAAGGCCGTCTTCGGCAACCTGTCGAAGAAGACCGGCACGCCCGTCCTGAACCTGCTGCTGACCGCGGCCGCCGGTGTCATCGCCATGAAACTCGACCTCACCACAGCCACCTCATTCATCAACTTCGGCGCCTTCCTCGGCTTCACCCTGGTGAACATCTGCGTGATCGCCCACCTGGTCCGAGAGCGCAGACACGGCCGCACCCCCAACCTCTTCTCGTACCTGGTGATGCCGGCCATCGGCGCCGGCGTTTCCCTCTACCTGCTCACGAAGCTCGATGACGTCGCACTCCAGATCGGCGGCGTCTGGCTGGCGATCGGCGTCGTCTACCTGGCCGTCCTGACCAAGGGCTTCCGCCGACCCGCACCGGAGATGACCTTCGACGACGACACCGAGGCCACGGACGCAGTCACCGCGTAACTCCCCTCCCGATGCGAGGAGACGAGGGTGCCCCCGACAACCGCTGAACTGGTACATGACCGGAGCCTCGGAGACCTGCTGATCCACCGTGATGTGGTGCTCGACGGACTCGATGCCCCGCAGCGCGCCGCCCGTACCGTCCTGGCCGACGTCCTGGACGGCAAGGCGGAGGATCACCTCTTCGACGCCATGCTGGTGGCCAGCGAGCTCATCGCCAACGCCATCCAGCACAGCAGCGGTGCGGTCCTCATAAGGGTTGAGGTCTACGAGTTCGGTGCGGCGTTGGGCGTCGTTGACCGCGGGGCCGACATCACTGCCGTCCCTGTCCGACCTTCGAACTCATCTGTTGACGAAGGGACGGTGGCTTCAAGCGGGCGCGGCCTGTTCATCGTGGACAGCCTCGCCAGTGCCTGGTCGGTCGAGGAGACCGAGAACGGAAAGATCGTCATCGCCGTACTCACCCTTCCGGCAGGCCCTCGTCGATGACCGCTCTGGGCCTCACGCAACGCTACTCGATCGGCGACCGCACCCCGGGCCTGACGCACGCCGCCGACGACTCGCTGACCCTGCGCACCCAGCACGCCGAGCCCGCCGAAGGACCGGCGAACTGGCTGCCCGCACCGGCCGGCGACTTCCGCCCGATGATCCGCCTCTACACGCCCAAGCCGCAGGTCTTGGACGGGAGTTACACCCTGCCCCGCATCGAGAAGACCGAGAGGGTGGACTGACATGGGAGACGCGATCGGCCAGATGCTGGCCTCCGCGGTGGGCATCGCCATCAGCCCGCTCCCCCTCATCGCAGTGATCCTGATGCTGGCCACACCCAAGGGCCGAGCCAACGGCACTGCCTTCACGGCGGGTTGGGTGAGCTCACTGGCCGTGCTGGTGGCGGTGGTGGTCCTGGCAGGTTCCGGCGCGGACGCCGCCACGGGCGACGGCGAACCGGCCACCTGGACCGGGTGGCTCAAGCTCGCGCTCGGCGCACTGTTCCTACTCATGGGCGTCAAACAGATCAGGGACCGACCGAGGGAGGGCCACGATGCCGAGCCGCCGGGGTGGATGAAGGCCATCGACTCCTTCACGCCGGGAAAGTCGGCCGGGCTCGCCGCCGCGCTCGCCGTCGCCAACCCCAAGAACCTCGTCCTCGCGGTCGGCGGCGCGGTCTCCATCGCCTCCAGTACGGCATCGGCAGGCGGCAAGACGGTCGCCGCCGTCCTCATGGTCGCCATCGCCTCGCTGTGCACCGTGCTGCCGCTCGGCGTCTACCTCGTCGGCGGCGCCAAGTCCACGAAAGTGCTGGGGGATTGGAAGGCGTGGATGCCGCCCACAATGCGGCGATTATGACGACCGTGCTCGTCGTCCTCGGCGTGAAGTACATTGGCGACGCCATCAGCGGCCTGGCGAGCTGACCGTGCCCGGGCCCGGGGAGCCGCGGCGTCTGTCTTCCCGGCCGGGAAAACTCCGCCTGGGCAAGCCGAAGCCGTCCGACCTTAGCTCCGGCTTCGTCACCGGCTGTTCTCCATCCCCGAGGGCATGGCGTACGCGGCCATCGCCGGGTTCAACCCGGTGGCCGGCCTGTACGCGGGCGTCGTCCCGGCGATCGTGGGCTCGCTGACCTCCCGCACCGTCCTGATGGTCACGACCCTCACCAGCGCCATCGCCCTGACCTCGCAGAGCGTTCTGTCCGACACGTGCGCACCTACCGCCGCCGGGTCGCGGAACTCCTCGTCGCTCTCAACGCGGGCTCGCGCTTCCAGGCCGGAGTACGCGCCGGCGAGTGGGGTCTGACCCGCGAGTGATCGGCACAGCGGTGCATCAGCAGCCGCGCTCAGCCCAACAGCATTACGGACTCGGTCTGTTGCGTGTTCAGCGTTGTCCGAAATAACCTGCGGCTGCCACCCCCGGGCATCACCCTGATCGCCGGCGTGAACGCGCGAAGGGCTGTACGCGTACTTGCACGCTGGGCTACCCGCGGACCTCAGTCAGCGCAAGGCGCGCAGCACGCGGTCCCGCAGAGCTTCATTGGCGATGGTGTCCGCATTGCGCCAGACCGCTGCGGTGACCTCCTCGGTCTGCAACTCCACTACATCTGCGGACTTACGGAAGAGGAACCGGAAGTCGAAGTGGTGGTGCTCTGATTCCCTCTTGGCTGGGTTGGCAGGGATCGAGTGGGCGTCGATGTGGATGGGCAGGTGACCGGCCGGAATGACCACGGCAGCCGGAATGCCGGTCTCCTCGGACAACTCCCCTTGAGCTGCTGCGAGAAGGTTGCTGTCCTGGGGTTCCAGGTGGCCTCCGGGCAGCAGCCAGCGGTTCAGGGCGAGGTGGCGGATGTGGAGGATGCGTCCGTCCGGATCGGCCAGGACGGCGCCCGCCGTGACGTGGCCGCGGAACTCTTGCGCGAGGTGAGGTCGGCCTCGGCGTCGAGCCTGCGCGTAACGGCGCTGGTCGGAGCGGGCGAGCCTGGCTGGAGCGGGGCCGCCGCACACCCGTTCCGTGACCGAGGCCAACTATCTCTCCGCCCGGGTATCGGAAATCTATGTCGGCCGGAGTAGACATTGGGTGGTGGTGTGGTTATGGTTTCTCTCGTAGCCCAGAGAGACAGCAGGGTCCGGCAGAGACGAACTGCCGGGCAGCAGTAACCGCAGTTGCAGTTCGCAGGACGGTGCGGTGGTGGAGTTCCGAAGCCAGGGTTGTTGCAGGACGGCGACGGGACTGACGACCGGACCGGGTGGCCCGCAGTGATCAGGGGCCGCCGTGAGCAGTACCCGCAAGTGCAGTACGCAGCAGTGAAGTCAGTGAGCACCTCGGTGAAGGCGTCGGCTGCGGACGCGCGCACCGGGAGGTTCGGCAGTGGGGTTCTAAGCCAGAGCAGATGCAGGACGGGCGACGGGGCTGGCTGTCGAAAAGTGGCGCTGGCACAGGCCACAGAGCAGTACGCAGGAGAGCAGTACCAGCAGTAGGTAAGTGATGATCCCAGAGGGAAGAACGGAGGAGCCAGGCGCCATCAGGATCGCCCGGGTGGAAGTTTTGAGCCCGGGTACCGCAGGACATCGATAGCGAGGTGGTCTCCGGTCAAGCAACCGCGATCCCCGCACCCCCGACAACTTCCAGGTCGGGTCAGCGGAAATAGAAGGCCGGCGCAGTATCAGGGTCGGCAGATGGTGTAGCAGTTCCTTCGGGGCTGGGGGGGGGGGGGGGGCCCCCCCCCCCCCCCCCCGGGGCCAACCGGGGGGTAAAATAAACAAAAGAAAAGTTTGGGCCGGGGCAAAAACACCACAAAACACCCCACAAC
>NZ_JBHVWS010000036.1:0-12229 GCF_042882185.1 Streptomyces sp. NPDC058239 | reverse complement strand
CGTTCGGGGGCGGCCCCCGGCCCATTTACCCCTGGGCGCCCGGGGGGCCCCTCCCCCCCCCCCCGCCCCTCCACGCGTTCCACAGAGAGGTGCAAATGACAGCAGACGACTCGTTCGGCCGTCTCAACGACGACGACTACCCTGCCTACACGATGGGCCGGGCCGCCGAGATGCTCGGTACCACACAAGGTTTCCTCCGCGCCATCGGAGAAGCCCGCCTGATCACCCCGCTGCGCTCCGAGGGCGGCCACCGGCGCTACTCCCGCTACCAGCTGCGCATCGCCGCACGCGCCCGCGAACTCGTCGACCAGGGCACCCCCATCGAGGCCGCCTGCCGCATCATCATCCTCGAGGACCAGCTCGAAGAAGCCCAGCGCATCAACGCCGAATACCGCCACGCCGCCGAATCAGAGAACCCGACGACCGCGGGCTGACGCGCGGCTTCTGGGTCAACTGCCTTGACCAGGATGTTCCCTTCGCCCACATCTTCGTCGTGGGCGTTCTGCTGTGGCGGAGGAGCCAGGGTGACCGCCTCCGTCTGCTGCATGTCGTAGGACGCTTCATCGGCAAGAAGGTGTGAGGCAAGGGCCGCGGGAACCGTGAAGTGGTTTGACGCGCAGAACGGCTGCGGCTTCACCGCCCGGACAGTGGCGGCTCGGACGTGTTCGCCCACCGTACGGCGATCAGCCCGCGCGCGGAGCGTACTGCTGCCCCGGGCAGGTCCTGCTGTCCGACTGGTTCGCACGAACGGTGGGCGTCGGCCGCCTTCAGTCTCAGTCCATGGTGGTGGGATCTGGGGCACTCGTGAGAGCGCCGCGCAGCAGTGCTGCGCTGATCTGCGTCGGGACCCGTATACGGGCTGATGGGCCGCCGTAAACGACGACCGCTCTTCCTGGAACGCTGTGTTCCGGGTGGATCAATATCTATGACCGCGAGACGAGAGTTTAATGTGCCGCGCGGACAGTGTGTTTACTGCAACGGGCAGAGCGGAATTATTGACCGTACGCAGGCCGCTACCGCATGCTACTGTCGATCTCAGTTGCAGTCGTGGTTCCCAAAAACCTCAACGCCTTTCGTCGGCATTTTTAGCCGCAGGGAGCGTTTTGTATTTCCGGTCATCTCCGGGCGGGGCATCATCGCGGCGACCCGGTATCCGTGGATTGCGGGTTCCGGCGTACTGCCCCACAAGGAGATATGACATGGCGTCTGGCACTGTGAAGTGGTTCAACGCGGCCAAGGGTTTCGGCTTCATCGAGCAGGACGGTGGCGGCGCTGACGTGTTCGCCCACTTCTCGAACATCGCCGCTCAGGGCTTCCGTGAGCTGCTCGAAGGTCAGAAGGTCACCTTCGACATCGCGCAGGGCCAGAAGGGCCCGACGGCTGAGAACATCGTTCCTGCCTGACGCTGACGCGCACTTCGTAGCTGGGGCCCGCATCCCTCGGGGTGCGGGCCCCAGCTACGGGCATTCCCCGGGGCTTCCCTGTGGGGCAACGACGCCCGCAGATCCCTCTCCAGGAATGCGGACCTCTTTGAAGATGCACCCGTAGACGTCCGGGATCTCACGTCCGCATGACGTCACCCATTTCATCGCCTGCACTTGCACCGGATTCACCGCGGGCCAGATCTGCTTTCGCATTTCGTTCGGCTCGCTCTTGTGATTCCCCGCGCTGTTCTTCTGCTGCGAGAATTCCTTGATACGTGCCGTATCAAGGAAGGTTCTGAATGAACCCCTCACGTACGAACAACCGCTCCTCCCGCAGCCGTACCGGCGGTCCCGCCTTCGGCTCCGGCGCCGGTTCGCACCGGGGCAACCGCTTCGGCACGCCCGCCCCGAGCCGTTCCGGAGGGCCGAGCCGCCCAGGCGGCCGCGGCCGGCGGCCCGCGGCGGCCTCGGGCGAGTTCGCCCTGCCCAAGACGATCACTCCCGCGCTGCCCGCCGTCGAGGCGTTCGCCGACCTCGACATGCCCGAGCAGTTGCTGGCCTCGCTCACCGCGCAAGGCATGAGCGTCCCGTTCCCGATCCAGGGCGCGACCCTGCCCAATACCCTCGCGGGCCGCGACGTCCTCGGTCGCGGGCGCACCGGCTCCGGCAAGACCCTCGCCTTCGGCCTGGCCCTGCTGGCCCGCACCGCCGGGCAGCGCGCCGAGCCCGGCCAGCCGCTGGCCCTGATCCTCGTGCCGACGCGTGAACTGGCACAGCAGGTGACCGACGCTCTTACCCCCCACGCACGCTCGGTGAGGCTGCGCCTGGCCACTGTCGTCGGCGGAATGCCGATTGGCAGGCAGGTCAGCGCGCTGCGCCGTGGTGCCGAAGTCGTCGTCGCGACGCCGGGCCGCCTCAAGGACCTCATCGACCGGGGTGACTGCCGGCTGAACCAGGTCGCGATCACCGTCCTGGACGAGGCCGACCAGATGGCCGACATGGGCTTCATGCCACAGGTCACCGCGCTCCTGGACCAGGTCCGCCCCGAGGGCCAGCGGATGCTGTTCTCCGCCACACTCGACCGCAACGTCGACCTCCTGGTCCGCCGCTACCTCACCGACCCGGTCGTCCACTCCGTCGACCCGTCCGCAGGGGCGGTCACCACGATGGAGCACCACGTACTGCATGTCCACGGCGCCGACAAGCACCGGATGACGACGGAGATCGCGGCGCGCGAGGGCCGGGTGATCATGTTCCTGGACACCAAGCACGCTGTCGACCGGCTGACGCAGAATCTGCTGAGCAGCGGGGTGCGGGCCGCCGCCCTGCACGGCGGGAAGTCGCAGCCGCAGCGCACCCGGACCCTGGCCCAGTTCAAGACCGGGCATGTCACTGTGCTCGTCGCGACGAACGTCGCGGCGCGCGGTATTCACGTCGACAATCTCGACCTCGTTGTCAACGTCGACCCGCCGACCGACCACAAGGACTACCTCCACCGCGGCGGCCGTACCGCGCGGGCCGGCGAGTCCGGCAGCGTCGTCACTCTGGTCACCCCCAACCAGCGCCGCGACATGAGCCGCCTCATGGCAGCCGCCGGCATCGTGCCGCAGACCACTCAGGTCCGCTCGGGCGAGGAGGCACTCAGCCGGATCACCGGCGCCCAGACCCCCTCCGGCATTCCCGTGACGATCACCACGCCGGTGGCCGAGCGACGTCAGCGCAGCCGCAGCGCGGCCTCCCGCGGTCGACGCAGCCCCGCTTCGACTGCCCGGCGCACGATCGTGCGGCAGTCCTCCTTCGACGCGGCGGCCTAGAACCCTTGATCAGGAAACTGGCCCATCTCTGCAGGAGGCACATCTTGGCACTGGTTCAGATGCAACCCCGCCCGGCGAGCGCCACCCCCGCGCACAGGACAGTGGCCGACACCATGGACACGGCCGGACCGCAGGTCTGCGACGACATGACCATCGAAGTCGCCCTGGCCGTCATGACCAGTGCCCGCACCGAGCACCTGCTCGTCTGCGACAACGACGGCCTGTGCACCCAACTGGTCACCCAGGCCCAGCTCGCCGCGGTCCGTGACAGCCCCGCGTACACGGACCGGGTCCAGCTACGCGACATTCTCGACAACCGCGGGCCGTTCACCTCACCCGCTACCACGATCACCGAAGCCCAGCACGCGATGCGCGGCCGCCGGCCCGGTGCCCTGCCGGTCGTCGACGAGCAGGGCAGCGCTCCGGGCGTCCTCGCCCTTGCCCTTGCCCACTGAACCGCCTCACCGCGGCGAAACCATTCCCCTTCATTCTTCTCCCTGTGAGGCATCATGCGCTGTGTCATCGCCCGCTTCCCGTTCGACCTCACCAAGAGCGGCGTCCTGGAATCCATGAAGGGCATCAAGCCCGAACAGGTCATCGGCGAGTCCGTGATCATCGGCCGCCGCACCTACCCCGTCAAGCAGGTCGGGCAGGTCATCACACGCCAGGACCGCCGCGATTTCAGCGCCGGCGAAATCCTCCGGGCCATGACCCAACTCGGCTTCACCTGCCCCGGCCTTCCCCACACGCCCACGCGCGTCCTCAACCCGTTCCAACAGGCTTCCGCGATGCTCGGCGCCCCTGCCGCCGTCTGACCGACGCGCAGGCGCAAGCCGCCACCAAAACAACAGTGAGGGTCCTCAGCGCGCAGCAGTGGATTCAGTAGTCGGAGTAGCGGAAGTCGCCCATGGTCCAAGCGCTGACGTCATCGATCGCCACCAAGACCTCCGACACCCGCTGCCTCCAGACTGCTTCGGGAGTCAGCCGCCTCGAACGGCGACGGGCCGCGAACGCGGTGAGCGGCGAGGAGGCCGTCGAGGCTTCGACGCTCCTTCGGTGAGGGGGAGATCCAGCCTGTCGGTTGGGGTCGTCTGGTCAGCGTCTCGCCTCTCGGCGGACAACCGTTCGCCCCCGACGAGGCCGCAGGAGAGCGGCCCCCTGGCCGACTGGGCCGCTTGGGTTACCACGTGCGGCGCGTCGTCCTCGGGGCCGCTCTGAAAAGCACGGCGAGCGCTACCTCGCGGCACTCAACGCCGGTGAATCAGCAGACGCACACGAAGCCGCTGTCGCGGTTAATCAAGTGCTGGAAGAGCAGGGCGCCGGCGGAAACGAGACGGGTCCGTAACTGGAAGCCTGACCACCCTGCCGGCCAGATCCTGCTTGCCTGACCCGCGCGCCGCCCAGACGGGGAGGGCGGTGCGGCGCCCGCCTCATCGCCCTCTCCAGGGTCACTACCCCTTCAGCGTCGCGACCTGGCGAGCGCGTTCGCCGAGTTCTCTTACGGCCCGGACCTTCCGGTGGGGAGCGAGCCGCTTCCGCATCGTCTCGAAGTGCTCGTCGCCGCGAGCGGTTGACAAGCCCACGTAGTCGTCGAGGAACGTATTCCAGGTGCTGCACGCCTCCTCGATGTGTCCCAGTTCGTACTGGCGTTGGGCCATCACGCCGTTGGCGTGGAGTCGGCCCTGCCGTTCCTGTTTGGGTTGTGCCCGGACCGAGCTCTTCAGAGCCGCGATCGAGCCCGCCAGGTCTTTCGTCTCGTAGAGGACGTGGGCGACGTGGAACTGGTAGGCCGCTTGGTCGTATCCGCCGACAGCATCTCGCCGTGAGTCGGCCTTCGAGAGCGCTGCTTCGGCTTCACGCAGGCGAGTGAATGCCTGCTTCCGGTCGCCGACCATGGCTGCCGAGTGTGCCTGCTGACCTCGAAGGAACGCCACCAGCCGCGGGCCGGCCTTGGGTGCAGCTTCGGCAGCTGAGTCCGCGAGCTTCAAGGCCATCTGCCCATGGCGCAGATGTGATGCCTGAAGGCTCATGCCGCGCAGAGTGCGGCAGTAGGTGACGTGGTCAGCAGCAGCCTTGGCGAGGTTCAACGCCTTTACGTAGTACTGCTGTCCGAGGCCGTGCTCTCGTTCGTACATCGCCATCCACCCGGTCAGGTAGGTCAGGTCGGAGGCGGCGGAGAGCATGTCGTTTCTGACCGGCTCGGTTGCTTGGGCTCGCAGGTAGGGCGCGACGGTGTTGACGAGGAATGCCGCGGCCATTGGGCGGGCGTGGCCGCCGCCCAGCTCGTCGAGGATGTCTGCGATGCGGTCGGTCATGGTCCGTACGGTCGCGACTTCGCCCGGCCCGATACGGCCTGTGGGTTTCGTGGCGCGTTCGCGTTCCTCTGCGTGCGCCTCGCCTGCGAAGAGGGGCACGACGAGAGCAGCCGAGTACAAGCCGGCGGCGAGCACGCCGCGTCGTGAGGGGTCCATATCAGCCCTGCCCAGATCCAAGAGGGACTCGACAGTGTCTCCGCTGCCGGAGTCCTCTCCGCCCTTCGGAGGCTGCAGACCCGCTTCCGCATAGGTCACGGGGCGGCCGATCTTGCGTTCGAGTACCTCGATGATGACCGGCCTGACCTGCTCCCTTGGCTGCGTCCCGCTCAGCCAGTGCGAAACGGCGGAGTGGTCGTACTTCAGGGTCATACCGACCTGGACACCGGTGCGGTTCACCGCATTGGCGAGCTGGGTACGCGACCATTGCGCCTGCTCAAGCAGGGTTTCGAGTCCCGTATTGCGGTCGTCCTGGGGTGCTTTGGCCATTGCCAACTCCCGTAGGTTTCACGGCTTTCACGGTCACGCCTCCCTCCTACGGTACCCGGATGGGCACATCTCGCAGTTAGCTCTTCACACGCCGCAACCAAAAGCGGACACGAGAGGAGCGCGTGATGACCGCCGTGACAGACAAGGACCGATCCCCGAGCGTCGACGCTGCCGATCCGGAGGCACTGCCGATCGATGTCGAAGCCATCAGCGATGTCGTGACGAAAGCTTTGGCCATCACGCTGTCCATGCCTGATCGGCAGGAAATCGACCTGACAGCCACCCAGTTGCGTGGAGTGCTGAACCTGTTCGTGACGGAAGAGCTGGGCTTCGACGAGGACCCGGTCGTTCGGCAGATGTACAGGGACGCTTACCGCCTGACGGAGCTGAACGCCCGGCCGACGGCTGAGACTCCGCAGTTCGTTGCCTTCGAGTACACGCGTGAACTCGGCCGACTGACGAGACGTTTCGTCAGTCTCTACCGCGAGCGCCATCCGGAGGGCACGAGCGATGGGTAGCCACCGGAGACGCCGGTGACCGACAAGCGGCGGCTGCACGACTGGCGTGAGTGGGCGGGCGCTCTCCTCCCCTTGCTTGTCACCGCCCCCCTCGGCCTTCTGATCTGGTATTTCGGCGACCACTAGCCCCACAGACTCCGCCTCCGAGCGACGACTCATGGCTTCCCCAACGGCCTGACGCCGCAGAGGCGGGAAGAACCCTGCCCGGCTGTTCTCGTGAGGGTCGGCAGTCGGGCGGGCGTACAACGAGTGCGGAGGACCGCTCCGTACTCGACCGGCAAGTGCAAGAGAAGAAGAGGAGTCAGCGATGGAGATCCAGCACGAAACGCAGGCGGACTCGGCGCACACAGCCCTGACGGCGCCCATCACGGGTAACAGCCTGCTCGTCGCCCGTGCGCAGGTGAAGGCGGCGCGGGAGCGTGCGTTCATCCCGTCGGACAACACCGGCGGCCGGTCCGACAGCAACGATTCCTGACGGGACCGGACACATGACCGCTCAGCCCCACGCGGTCGTCGCACGCCTCGGCGAGGACTTCCTCGCCGAGGCGTTCGGCCGCACCTTCCGCGTCATTCCTGGCGATGCCCAGTGCATTGCCGGACTCCTCGACTGGGACGACCTCAACGAGATCATCGCCCGGCACCGCCTGGAACCACCGCGGCTCCGTCTCTCCGCCGACGGCGTGGTCGTTCCCCTCGACGCCTACACCGTGCGTGAAGTAGCCAGGCGCCGAACGGTATGGCATCGAATCCACCCCGCCTCCCTGCACGAACAGCTCGCCCAGGGCGCCACCATGGTGATCGACGCATTCGATGAACTGCACCCAGGCGTACATGGCCTTGCCCATGCTCTTGAGGCCAGGCTCCGCTCCAAGGTCCAGGTGAACCTGTACGCCTCCTGGAAGCCGCGCGAGGGCTTCGGGGTGCACTGGGACGACCACGACGTGGTAGTCGTCCAAGTAGACGGCCGGAAACGCTGGAAGATCTACGGACCGACCCGCGTCGCCCCCATGTACCGCGACGTGACCGAGACCGCCCCGCCGCCCGACGAGCCCGTCGCAGAGTTCGTCCTCACACCGGGGGACATCCTCTACCTGCCCCGTGGCTGGTGGCACGCCGTCTCTGCGTCCGAGGGACAGCGGTCGCTCCACCTGACGTGCGGGCTCAGCTCCACGACCGGCGTCGACCTCGTGTCCTGGGTTCTGGACACCCTGCGAGCAGAACAGACAGTCAGGGCAGACCTCCCTCATTTCGGGTCCTCCGATCAGAAGCAGCATGTCGTTGACCAGCTGCGCGACCTGCTCGTCAAAGAAATGGCTGACG
Organism: Streptomyces sp. NPDC058239; assembly: GCF_042882185.1. NCBI lineage: Bacteria > Bacillati > Actinomycetota > Actinomycetes > Kitasatosporales > Streptomycetaceae > Streptomyces > Streptomyces sp. NPDC058239. The sequence goes on along the minus strand of NZ_JBHVWS010000036.1, from coordinate 4,352 downwards.
GAAGCCTGATCGATCGCTACTTCCAGCACCGGGACGCGGACGAGCCCGTACGGTTCCGGCCCAGCCTGCCCTTCGTGGACGCAGTACCGGCCGACCCTGGCGTCAGGGCGCGGATGCTCACCGCACGCCACGCGCTCAGCACGACGGACGACGGCAACGTCGTTCTGACGGCAGGCGGCGAGTCCTGGACCTTCACAGCGCCCGCACTGCCCTTGCTGAAGCGTCTCGCCGACCGATCGGAACACCGGCTCGCCGACCTCGTCAGCGACACCGAACTCACTCTGGGGCAGGCGGCTGCCGTGATCAGTGAACTCGTGAACGGCCAGGTCGCCTCGGTCAGAGGCACGCAGTGAGGGGCGCCGAACTCGGCCTGGGCACCTATCGCACGGCCGGCGTTGCGGCCGCCGCCCAGGCCGCGATCGACCAAGACGTTTCCTGGATCGATACGGCCCCGAACTACCAGCGCGGCACAGCCGAGGAGCAGCTGGCCCCCGTGCTAGGCGCCTTCCCGTCCGTACGTGTGTCGACGAAGGTGGGTTTCCTGGACGCTGCCCGCCAGGTGCGGGCGACGAAGGAGGGCGTGCTCACCCCTTCGCGGACCGGGAAGGGGTACTGCCTCGAACCGTCATATGTGAGGTGGCAGGCAGCACAGAGCAAGGCCGCCCTCGGCCGGATCCCCGACATCACGTTCGTCCACAACCCCGAACACGGTGGACCAGAGCCACACGAGCTCGACGCCCGCCTCCTCAAAGCGTTCCGGACGCTGGAGGAGTGCTGCCGGCAAGGACTGATCAAGGCGTACGGCGTGGCCACGTGGTTGGCGCTGCACGACGGGTCGCTGACGGTCGACCGCCTCATGGAACTGGCCCACAAGGCCGGAGGCCCGACCCACAAGTTCGCAGCGATCCAGCTCCCTTTGAGCCTCGTGCAGCTGGGGCCCATCGCCGACGCGCTGGACGGCCGGGGCGTTCTCTTCGACGCCCACGCCCTCGGCCTGGAAGTCTTCGCCTCGGCACCACTCCATGGCGGAGAGCTGCTAGAGATGGTCACTCCCACCGTCGCGCAGGAAGTGCTTCCGGGAACCACGCCCATACAACTGCTGCTCGGGACAGTCGCCTCCACACCCGGTGTGACGCGGATTCTGCTGTCAGCCAGCACCACAAGCCACTGGACGGCAGCCGAGCAGGCCACCTGCCCATCCCTGCCGCGTCCCTTCGACAGCACCGAACTGAGAAAGATCGTCGATGCCTTCCGCGCCTGACCACGCCACAGCAGAACGAATGCGACGAGCATTCGAGTACGCCGCCACAGTCTTCTCTCTCAATGCTGCAGGCAGTGAGGAGACCTGGGGGTGGGACGGTAAGACTCTGAGCGGCCCGGCCAGCGGCCACCTCTGGCTGCGGGTGGCCGAGACCAAGGCAGAGAAAGCAGCCAGCGCATCCTGGAAGGGACCGGAAGAAGCACACGAAGCGATGCCGGACCGCGTTCCGCGTCCTCGCTTCCGGGGGGCTTTCGAATGGTCGACCGACGCGTACGCCTACCGTGCCGAGGTCCACAACCGCGCCGATGGCCAGCCGCTCAGTCGGTCGCCTTTGGCGCCACCGGGCCTGGACCTCTCCGCCGTGTGGTGGGCCCAGCTATGCGATGCGCTGGACACGATCTCCCTCGTGTCCACGAGCCGTGTAGCTGTTCGCCAAGAACGGCTCCGCTGGGCCTTGCCCCGCTTCCTCGGGACGGACGTGGACACCGAAGTCTTGGAGTGGAGTACCGCACACGCCGACATCCAGTGGTCGAATCTGACCGGTCCCGAGCTCTGCATCCTGGACTGGGAGCGGTGGGGACTGGCTCCAGCTGGCTACGACGAGGCCACCCTCTACATCTCCAGCCTCGCTGTCCCTTCGGTTGCAGACCGTGTCCTCCGCGAGTTCAAGCCCATCCTGCGGTCTGCCTCCGGCTGCTTCTCCCAATTGGTCGTGGCCAGCGAGTACCTCCAGGGGATCGAACGCGGAAACAACCTGGAACTTGAGGCGCCCTTGCGAAAGCACCTGACCCACCTGCTCGGTTGACCCACCCTGTGCACCTGCTTGAGGGCAGGCGGACAGGGTACCGATGGGCGTCACGCCCAAGACGTCGGTTCCGTTCTCAACGCCGACGAGGGTGCGCAGCCGCCGTACCTGGGCTGGTGGCGGGCGGAGCGATGTGCCGGCCCTGTTTAGCCGGCCGCTTGTCGGCTCGCGCAGCGGTGGGCATCTCGGCGGGTGCGAGATCGAGCCGGTACAGGCGCCAGATGAGCACCTCGCTGACGGAGTCCGCGCTGTCGAACTCCCGTTGTGCTGTGACCGTGTGGAGGAGGACCGAGGGGTTGTGTCCGGCCCGCTGGGCTTGATCCAGCATGGCCGCCAGGGCGGGCCAGCTGGCCTCGGTCTGGACGCGGCTGGCCAGTTCAGGCAGTGCGGAACGGATTGCGGCGATCTGGTTGTGCTGTGTCCGCGCGGAGAGCCCTTCGCCGTATGCGCGCATGTCGGCCAACGGACCTGCAGCAGCAGTCCGGTACGCCGTGCGCAGGTGCATGGCGGTTTGGCGTGCGGCTTCGGCTTGTTGGGCGTGCTGGTGGGCGGCGTGCCAGTGGCCGGCGGCGACAACGGCGAGGATCAGAACGTCCAGGACCAGAGCGGTGGCGGCACCGTCTGCTCCGTGTCCGAGGGCATGTCCGGAGTGGACGATCTGGCGAGCGGCCCGTCGGAGTGCGTACATCCGGGTCTGTTCACCGCGAATATGGGAGCGGGCTGCGCGCTCGAAGGTCCTTGCGGCATCTCGGAGTTCCTCATGCGGACGGCCCAAGGTGGTTTGAGCGAGGGCGTCGAGGACCTCGCCCACCCCGACGATGTGGGCAGCCGCGACCTCGTCGTCGGTGGAGGCGATCATGGTAACTGCCGTATCGAGGGCTTCGGCGGAGAAGCGGCGGGCGCGGCCCGGTGCGGATTCGCCGGCCCGTTCCACGAGGGCCGGGGGCTCGGGGACGTCTCGTTCGGTAGTGAAGCGCTCACGGATTTTGGGCAGGGACAGGTCAGGTGCGAGTTTCGAGCCCGAATACCAGATGGGTTCCTGCTTGGCATTGCGGTCACCGACGAGGGCTACGGAGTAGCCAAGAAGGTCACCGGACGGGGCGACGCGCTTCTTGATCCGTACGCCTTCGGCGGCAAGGCGGTCAAAGAACTCGGTCTCGTCGGGAGCGCTGGCGAGGGCGCGGTGGACGTGTTCTCGCAGCAGCTCACGCGACGTGGCCTCCTGGCCGAGACGTTCGGCTTTGCGCCGTTCGGCGCTGGTGGGGCGTTTGGCGGCGGTGCCGTCGCCCTTCTTCAACTGGCGCAGGCCGAATTCCTTCTCGATCTTGCGGCATTCCGCCTGGGCTCGGGTGGCGTCCTTGTGGCGGCGTGGCTGGGTGCGGTCGGCGCGTACGAGGGTGGCGACGAGATGGATGTGGTCGGGGGCGTGCCGGACCGCGATCCAGCGGCAAGCTTGCTCATCGCCCTCGGGAGCAATGCCGGTGGCGTTGACGATGCGGCGGGCGACGGTGGCCCAGTCCTTGTCGCTGAGGATGCGGTCGGTGTCCGCGGTGCGCACCGAGCAGTGCCAGACGTGCTTGGACGGGGCCTTGTCCTTCAGGGCGTCGACCCACTGGTCGAGTTCGGCGGCGAGCTCGGAGAACGTGGCGCTCGGATCGCGGCCGGGATCGGCGACGAAGGGGTCGTAGGCGGCGACGATGTGCGGGTCGACGTGAGCTTCGATGTCGCTGGTTCGGTAGAGGTACTTGAGCAGGCCGATCGTCCGGCCGCCCGGCGGGTTGATGTCGGGGACCAAGGACTCAGCTCACCAGCTTCCGGGCGGCAGCTTTCACCATGGCTGCGGACTCGCAGACCTCGTTAGTGGCGCGAGCGAGGTGGACGACGTCGCCGCCGGAGTTCAGGATCCGCGCCATCTGATTGATGTTGGTGCCGACACGGGCCAGGTCGACGCGGGCCGCTTCGAGCCTGTCGAAAGCCTCGTCCTGGTCGAGTCCGTTCCGGCCGTGGAGTTGTGCGTGGACCGCCTGAGCGATGAACCGGGCTTTGGAGACACCCTTGGCGTCGGCTGCGGCCTGGATCTCTGCGTCTTCGGCCTCGCTGGCGCGGAAGGTCAGGCGCTTCACGCGCTGCCGCGGCTGGCGGGAGCGTCGGCGGCCCCGCTTGGCAGCGGGCTTGTCTTGCTGGTGGCCGCCCTCGGCCACCAGCTCCGGGTTCGGCGCCCCCTGGCGCCGGACCTCCTCCGCCACCCCCGGGGCGGAGGCAAGCGCGCTGGACCGGCCCTTGGAC
>NZ_JBHVWS010000035.1:0-101988 GCF_042882185.1 Streptomyces sp. NPDC058239 | reverse complement strand
TGCCCGGCGAGGCGCTACGTCCGGGGCCGCCGGACGGGCCCGATCGTGCCGACCGCGGTCCGTCATGTGCGCGGGGGCCGGTGGGAGTCGGGCCCCTCGTCCGGTACGACGGGGTGCCGGGCCGTGTCCTGGTCATCCGGTCCGGTCACCGGATGCGACGCCGTGTCCCGGTCCTCCGGTCCCGGGCGGCGGCCCGCCGCAGCGGGCCCCGTGTACAGGTCCGGCTCGGGCTCCGGCAACGTACTCGTCTGCACGGAGGGCCCCGGCTCCTGCGTGGGCGGCCACGTATCCGGATTCTCCGAGCCGGGCGCCGCATACGGCTGGTCACGGCCCCCGCGGGCAGGCCGGCGCCCACCGTGCCGCCCCGACATCACCACCGCACCCAGCAGCAACAGCACCCCGCCGCCCACCGCGTTCGCCACCCCCCACTGCAGCCCGGAACCGTCGCCCGCGACGGTCAGACTGCCCACCGACTCCCCCTGGCGCACCATCCACAGCACGGTGAACCCGAGCACCAACACACCCGCGGACGCCACCAGCAGACGCGACCGCAGCACCACACCGACCACCGTCAGCAGGGCGGCGAAGAGAAAGGCCAGGAAGATCGAGCCCAGCGTTCCGGGCCGGCTGCCGGTGAAACCCGTGAACAGCTCGTCGATCCGGTAATGACGCCCCAGACGGCCGTCGTACCAGTCACGGAAGGGGCTCAGCACGGCGGCCGCCGCTCCTGCGAGAGCCAGGACCGAGCCGAGGACGTTGCGGACCATCATCGGCCTCCTGCCTGTGCGCGGACCGGCGTCACGGATCTGCACCGCTCTCGGCCTCGACGCTACGCCCGGCCCCTGACCCCCGCACCTTGCGCTAGCGTGTCGCGCGGTCGTTCGACAGCAGCAACAGCACATTGGGCAGCAACAGCACGGACAACAGCACGGACAACAACACAAGGGGGGCTGCATCGATGATGCGGCAGCACATAAAGCTTTCCGCGGTACTGGTCGTGGTGGTACTCGCACTCACCGGCTTCTCGACCTCCAGCCACGGCGGCCGGAGCGGCAAGAGCAAGAGCGGGGGGTCGAGCAGCAGCGGCGGCGGCTGCTCCAACTCCAAGAAGAGCAACGGCAGCTACCACGACAGCGACTACGACGACAACGACTACGACTCGTCGAGCAGCTCCTCCGGCAACACCGGCTACGAGACGCCGACCCCGAGCGCCACCGCTTCGGACGCGCCCCAGGCGTACGTCTTCCGCTGCGCCCAGCCCCGCAAGGGCAAGCGCAAGGCCGTCACCACCTCCACCGTCCGGCTCACGGCGAACGCCGTCGGCTCGCACACCTACGAAGTCGATGTGACCTTCCTCGACGCCCGGGGCAACACCGTCGACACCGGTGAGGCGAGCGTGGACGTCGAGGGTGGCGAGACCAAGACCGTCTCCGTGCGGATGGACAGCCCGCGCAAGGTCTCCCGGGTGAAGAAGTGCCGGGTCGAGGCCGAGCTGAGCTACTGACCTCACCGCATCCGGAAGTCGGTGCCGCCCCGCCCCCGGAACAACTCGGCCTGCCGCTCCGGCGGCAGGTTCCCGAGTGCGATCAGGTGCGGGGCGTGGGCCATGGCCTGCGCCCTGGCCGCCTCCTTCGCGGACCACACCGCCCGTACGGTCCCCTGCACCGCCCGGGTCGGGTACGAGGCGATCGCTCCCGCCGCCCGCAGCGCCGCCGCCACCGCGCCGCCGGGTGCCGTCACCTCACTGACCAGCCCGGTCTCGTACGCCCGGCGGGCCGTGACTCGTTCGGCCGTACCCATCAGGGACATCCGGGCCACCTCGCCGAACGGCATCCGCTGCGCCATGGAGATCGCCTCGTACGCGCTGACCATGCCGTATGTCGTGTGCGGGTCGAAGAACGTCGCCTCCTCGGACGCGATGACGAACTCCGCCTCGCCCAGCAGATAGAACGCCCCGCCACAGGCCATCCCCTCCACGGCCGCGATCACCGGCTTCCACAGGTCGTTCGCCTTCGGCCCGATCGCGATCAGCGGATCGTCGATCGTGTACGGGGACGAGGGCTGCGGCACCTCCACGCCCCGGTCGATCCCCGTGCAGAAGGCCCGGCCGCCCGCACCGGTGACGACCACGGCCCGCACCCCGTCGTCGAAGCGGAACGCCCGCCAGGCGGCGGTCAGTTCGGCGGCGGTCGCCAGGTCGATCGCATTGAGCTTCCCGGGCCGGTCGAGGGTGACGAGCGCGACCCCGGTCTCCTTGTCCGTCTCCGTCCGCAGCGCCATCACCGATCACCTCTCCAGCAGCCAACGCACCAGGGTCACCCCGGAACCGGCCGGACAGAACACCGCCCGCACCGGCGCCCCGATCCGCAGTCGCCCCGGATCGACCGAGTCCAGCGGCGCGTCCGGACCGCTCACCACATTCCCGACCAGCCGGATGCCCGGGGCATCGGCCAGCTCGACCACGACGGCGTTGTACGGGGCCTGCGCGGCGTACGCGGGCAGCAGCGGCGGATGCGGCAGCACGTACGACCAGATACGGCCGCGTCCGCTCATCGGCCGCCACTCGCTCTCGAAGGACTGGCAGTGCGGGCAGCACGGCCGGGGCGGGAAGCGGAGCCTTCCGCACTCCGGGGCGGCACACGCCTGGACGCGGAGTTCGCCGCGGGCCGCGTACTCCCAGAAGGGGGCGCCGTCCTCGTCCACGACGGGCAGCAGCAGAGCATCCATCCCGGTCAACTCCTCAGCAGTACGGCAGATGTGGGCACGCCCTCACCGGCGGTGACCAGACAGGTCCCGGCGTCCGGGACCTGTGCGGTGGAGACGCCGCGCAACTGCTTCACGCCCTCGTTGATGAGGTTGAAGCCATGCACATATGCCTCACTGAGCCCGCCGCCCCCGGTGTTGATGGGCAGCCGCCCGCCGCTCTCCAGCGCCCCGCCCTCGGTGAACGCCGCGCCCTCGCCGCGCCCGCAGAAGCCGTAGCCCTCCAGGGAGAGCGGAATGAGCGGGGTGAACGCGTCGTAGATCTGCGCGACATCCACGTCGTCCGGGCCGAAGTCGGCCTGCTTCCACAGCTGCCGGGCGGCCGTCCAGGCAGGTCCGGTGAGCGGGTCGTCGTTCCAGTAATTGACCATGCCGTGGTGCTGGGCGGGCAGCCCCTGGGCGACGGAGTGGATGTAGACGGGCTTCTGCCGGCAGTCGCGGGCCCGCTCCGCCGAGACGATGACGCAGGCCAGCGCCCCGTCGGTCTCAAGACAGTTGTCGAAGAGGCAGAGCGGCTCACTGATCCAGCGCGAGGTCATATACATGTCGCGGGTCAGCGGCCGCTCGTACATCACCGCGTCCGGGTTCTGGTTGGCGCGGTTGCGGCAGGCGAGAGCGACGTTGAAGAGGTGGTCGCGGGTCGCCCCGTACTCGTGCATGTACCTCCGCGCCAGCATCCCGATCTCGTCGGCCGGCCGCAGCAGGCCGTACGGCCGGGTCCACTGGGCGGGGGTGGGCAGTTGCACGGCGGTGTTCCGCCAGGGCCGGGGCCCCGACCCCCTCTTCCGAGACCTCCAGGCGACACCGACGCTCGCCTGCCCGGTCGCCACGGCGGCGGCGAGATGCGCGATCGTCGCGCACGAGCCCCCGCCCCCGTAACCCACCTTGCTGAAGAAGGTGACATCGCCCGCCCCGATGGCCTTGGCGACCTCGACCTCGTCGGTCTCCTCCATCGTGTACGAGGCGAAGGCATCCACCTCCGAGGCGGCGATGCCCGCGTCGTCGAGCGCCGCGACGATGGCCCGGCAGGCCAATGTCCTCTCGGATTCGGGCAGTTGCTTCGCGAAGGCCGTCTGCCCTATGCCGGCTATCGCTGTCACGTCCTTGAGTGCCGCCACCGCCACCTCCGAGACCGTCATGACTGCTGACAGCGGCTGAGGCTACAGCTAATCTGACGGATAGTCAGCTACTGCGTCAGGGAGGGTGAGCGATGCGCGGCGACGAGGAGTGGGGCAGCATCCCGAGGCTGATACGGGCGGCGGCGTGGCGGTACGGGGACCGGGAGGCGGTCGTCGAGGGCCGGACCCGGATCTCGTACGCCGAACTCGGCGACCGCGTCGAACGGGCCGCCGCCGCGTGCATGGCCTCGGGCGTGGAGCCGGGAGACCGGGTCGCGGTCTGGGCCCCGAACACCCTGGACTGGATCGTCTCGGCACTTGGCGCGGTCACGGCGGGGGCGGTCCTCGTCCCCCTCAACACCCGCTTCAAGGGAACCGAGGCGGCGTACATCCTGGAACGCAGCCGGGCGAAACTGCTCTTCGTCACCGGCACCTTCCTCGGTACGTCGTACGTGGCGTCCCTGCGCCGGGCCGACGTGCAACTCCCGCACCTGGAACGGGTGGTGGTGCTGGCGGACAGCGCCCCCGACGACTACGTCACCTGGAAGGACTTCCTGGCGGCGGGGGAGGGGGTGTCCGGAGCGGAGGTGCGGTCCCGCGCCGACGCGATCGCCTCCTCGGCCCCCTCCGACATCATCTACACCTCGGGCACCACGGGCCGGCCCAAGGGCGCCGTCATCACCCACGCCCAGACCCTGCGCTGCTACGCGATCTGGAGCGAACTGGCCGATCTGCGCGAGGGCGACCGCTATCTGATCGTGAACCCCTTCTTCCACACCTTCGGCTACAAGGCGGGCATCATCGCGTGCCTGATGCGGGGCGCGACGATGGTTCCGCAACCGGTGTTCAACGTGGACACGGCCCTGGCCAACATCGCCGCCGAACGCATCTCGGTCCTGCCCGGCCCGCCCACCCTCCACCAGTCCCTCCTGGACCACCCGGCCCGGGGCACCCACGACCTCTCCGCCCTCCGCCTGGTGGTGACAGGCGCGGCGGTGGTCCCCCTGCGACTGGTGGAACGCCTGCGCACGGAGCTCGGCATAGCGACGGTCCTCACCGCGTACGGCCTCTCCGAGGCGAGCGGCATCGTCACCATGTGCCGCCGCGGCGACCCGGTGGAGACGATCGCCTCGACATCGGGCCGGGCGATCGACGACACGGAGATCCGTGTCCTGGCCGCCCCCGGCACGCCCGGCGAGGTCCTGGTCCGCGGGTTCAACGTGATGCAGGGCTACTTCGAGGACCCGGAGACCACGGCTGCCACGATCACCGCCGACGGCTGGCTCCGCACGGGCGACGTGGGCGTCCTCGACGAGGACGGCAACCTCCGGATCACCGACCGGATCAAGGACATGTTCATCGTCGGCGGCTTCAACGCGTACCCCGCCGAGATCGAACAGCTCCTCGGCCTGCACCCGGACGTGGCCGACGTGGCGGTGATCGGCATCCCGGACCCCCGACTGGGCGAGGTGGGCAAGGCCTACGCGGTACGCAGACCGGGTGCGACGGTGACGGCCGACGACCTGATCGCCTGGTCGAGGCGCGAGATGGCGAACTACAAGGTCCCGAGAGCGGTGGAGTTCGTGACCGAGCTGCCGCGCAATGCGAGCGGCAAGGTGGTGAAGGGGGAGCTGCGGGGCCAGAGGTAGAGGGGAGGGCTCAGAGCGACGGCCAGGCTGTCACCTGGATGATGTACACACATTGGTGGCGGATGACGGTCAGGTACAGAAACATCCCGCCGGGCACGTATGCCGTCTGCACTCCGTCGCCCGCACCCTGGAACGTCGTGCCGTCGAGGTGCAGGGCGGAGGCGGCCCGGACGAGTTCGTCGGCGCGATGCTCGACTTCGGCAACGAAGACCGGTGGGGGTGGGGTGTCGCCGCCGACAACGTAGGCCTCGCTGGGGTCGTACTCCCAGCGCCGGTCACTCATGGTCGAGCGACTCCCTGGCGGAGGCGTAGAGACCATGGACCACATCCATGGCTTTGCGCCATGAAGGATCGCCCTTGTCGAGGGTCTGAACTGTGTACTCGGCCGAGTGGAGGCGGGTGGCGAGCGACGGGAAGCGCGCGATCTCCACGGTGACCGCCCAGCTCTCCAGGAACTGGAGGATCGGCCCCAGGCTGCCGGTCTGCGCAGCCAGTGCAATCGCCTCGTCCTTCTGCTGCTCCAGTTCGCCCAGCCGATGCGGTGCCACCTGGGCGATGGCTACCCGGAGAGCGGCAGGAGTGCGTTGAGGGCGAGGGATGAGCGACTCGGAGGGGCCGATGTGCTGTGCGGTCATCCTGATCCTTCCTGGGGCATCACGACCACGGTACGGGAGAACGCGCGGGCGATGCATACCGTTCGCCGGACGGGGTGACCCGAGCTGCGTCACGGACCCGGCCCCATAGGTATGGTGATCGGTATGGCAACCAAGAAGTACACGGTCACGCTGCCGGAGGAACTCGCGGAGGGGATCCGCAGCGAGGTGGGTCCGGGGGCGTTCAGTGCGTATGTCACCCATGCCGTAGAGCGTCAGCGTGAGCATGACCGGCTGGGGGAGCTGGTGGCGTGGATGCAGGAGAAGGGCGGGCCTCCCACCGAGGAGGAGCAGGCGGCTGCGGCGTCGGAGCTGCGCGACATCGAGCGGTGGTTCGAGGAGCGGAAGTCCGACGAGCACGGTGGGGCGCCGGCTGCTTGATGACCGGTCTCTGTTTCGTGCTGGACAGCGAGGGTCTGTCGAGGGCGGTGCGTCGCGAGCGGGCCATGACGGCCATGCTCACGAAGGCCCATCAGGCAGGCGTCCGGGTCATGACCAGTTCCACGACCCTCATCGAGGCGTATCACAGCAGGATCCGGCGCTCGGAATGGAACTGGGCGATGTCCCGGATCGTTGTCGAGCCCGTGACCAGGGAGGTCGCGGACGAGGCGATCGGGCTGCTGGCGGACACCGGCCTGCACGGCCACAAGTACGCCACCGACGCGGCGCTCGCTGTGATCGCGGGGCGGCAACGGGGGCGGGTGATGGTGTTTACCTCGGACGAGGACGACATGCGGAAGCTGTGTCGGCCGGAGGTGCAGGTCAGGGGGGTGTGGGAGGTATGACAGAGGGGCCCGAGCCGTGTGGCTGGACCCCTCGCCGCAGACATACAGCGGCCGCGACGGCTCCCCCTCCGCGCCGCCGCGGCCGCTCCCCCGTACCCCGTCAATTGCAGCTTTAGTTGATGGGCTCGCTGGTCGCGTGGGTGTCCAGGGGCTTGATGTCGCCGCCTGTGGCGTGGGTGTCCGTGAGCTTGATGTCGCCGCCGGTGGCGTGGGTGTCCAGGGTCGTTACCGCTTCGGTTTCCGCGCCGGTGGCGTGCGTGTCCTGCGGCTTGACGATCGGGTCGATCTTCTTCGCTTCACCCATGGTGGTCATCTCCGTTGTGGCTGGCATGCTGCTTGGAGGGGCCCGCCCGGCTGTTCCCCCGTGGACTGCCGGACGGGCCTCTGTCAGGGCCGCTCACCTTAGTGGTGTGGCCGCTCGTCGCCCCGTCTGCCCCCCGACGCGACGGATCGACAGGCATGAGCTTGCCGTCCGGCGATAAACGAACGATGAACGCCGTGAGGGGGCGGGCTGCTACGCCTGCTCTGCGTTCACGCGCATGAGGAGCCGGCGAACATCGGCCGCCTCGTCGGAGCCGAGTTCCTCGTATATCGCCAGGGCTTCGCGCCAGCAGACCAAAGCCCGTCCCGACTGTCCGATTCCGCCGAGGGCGTGTCCGAGAACGGTAAGCACATTGCCCCGGCGCCATTCTCCGCCGATCCCGCGCAGGACGGTCAGCGCCATCTCTGCCTTGGAAGCAGCCTGAGCCGGACTGTCTCCCGCGAGGTCTGCTTCGGCAAGGCGAAAGAGCGTCATGCCTTCCCAGAGCCGCTGGCGGCTGTCGCGGAAGATTTCCAGAGCCTCCAGGAAACTGTTGGTCGCCTCTGCAAGTTCCCCGCTCCGGGTCAGCGCAATCCCCAGGGCGTATCTGGCGTTTGCTCCCCGCAGCGAGTGCCCCATGCTGTCGTAGATGTCGATTCCCTTCCGGGCAAGTGCGACAGCACTCGCCGTACGTCCCATGGCGAGGTGGACGCGCGACAGGTTGCACAGCGACGAGGCTTCTCCTGGGAGGTTCTCGCCGAGGCGGAAGTCTTCGATGGCCTGAGTCAGGTGCTTCTCGCCGTCCTCGTGGCGACTCTGGTAGATGGCAATGACCCCGCGGTGATTGGCTGCCCAGCAGTTGGGGAGCGGGTCTTGAGTGTCATGTGACAACTCCAGTACGTGGCTGGCCTCTTGGTCAGCTTGATCGAACCGGCCCGCGACGAGATGGGCGTTGCTCAATGTGACGAGAGCGCGCCGCTCGGCGCGGATATCGCCGCATGCGCGTGCGGCATCCAGCATGAGCGCGGCAGCTGTTTCGTACTGCTTGGAGTTGGCTCCCGACTCAGCCAGGTCCAATGCGGCCCATAGAAGGTCGATCGCTCGGCGGAGCGCGTCGGGACCGGAGGACTGGCATACGCAGGCCAACAATGTGCCTGCTTCTGCGTAGAGCCAGTCCTGTGCGTCGTGCCGGTTGGTGAACCGCAGCCCCGTGTGACGCGTGGGCTCCAGGTGATCCACCAGCCGATCCCCCGGCCGCTCCAGCGCGTAGACCCCCGCCGCCGTGGCCAGATAGAAGTCCAGCAGCCGCGACAGCGCAAACTCCCGCTCCTCCGGCGGCTGTTCGTCCCGTTCCGCGCAGGAACGCGCGTAGAGGCGTACCAGGTCGTGGTAGCGGTAGCGGCCCGGTGCCGCCGACTCCACGAGGCTGGTGTCGACCAGGGCCTCCAGCAGATCTTCCGCCGTGTGTACGTCCAGGTCGAGCAGGGCTGCTGCCGCCGCCAGGGAGATGTCGGGGCCGTCGGCCAGGCCCAGGAGGCGGAAGGCGCGGGCCTGGGCGGGTTCCAGTTGGCCGTAGCCGAGTTCGAAGGTGGCCTTCACCGCGAGGTCGCCGGCCTGGAGTTCGTCCAGGCGGCGGCGTTCGTCGGCGAGTTTGGCGGCCAGGACGGAGACCGTCCAGGTGCGGCGTGAGGCCAGGCGCGAGGCTGCGATGCGGATGGCCAGGGGGAGGAAGCCACAGGCGGCGACCACGTCGAGGGCGGCCTCGCGCTCGGAGTGGATGCGCTCCTCGCCCACGATGCGGGTGAAGAGCTGGAGCGCCTCGTCCGGGGACATCACGTCCAGGTCGACCAGGTGCGCGCCGGCCAGGTCGACCATGCGGACGCGGCTGGTGACCAGGGCCGCGCAGCCTGCGGTGCCGGGGAGGAGGGGACGGATCTGGGCCGCGTCATGGGCGTTGTCGAGGAGGATCAGTATGCGGCGGCCGTCGAGCGTGGAGCGGTAGAGCGCGGCGCGTTCGTCCAGGGAGTCGGGGATCGCCGAGTCCGCCGTGCCGAGGGCGCGCAGGAAGGCGCCGAGGACCGTCTCCGGTTCGGCGGCGCGTGCGCCGGCGCCCTGGAGGTCCACGTACAGCTGGCCGTCCGGGAAGTGCTGGCGCGCCTGGTGGGCGACGTGCACGGCGAGGGTCGTCTTGCCGACGCCGCCGATGCCGGCCAGTGCCGAGACGGCCATGACCGAACCCTCGGCGGTCGCCAGCCGGTCGCCCAGTTCGCGGACGAAGGAGGCGCGGCCCGTGAAGTCGGGAACGGTGGCCGGCAGTTGGGCGGGGCGCACCGGTGCGGGGGCCGGGGCCGGTTCGTCGGCCGGGCGGGCCAGTTCCTCGTCGGCCTGCAGGATGCGCTGCTGGAGCTGGGAGAGCTCGGGGCGCGGGTCGACGCCCAGTTCGTCGGCGAGCAGCCGACGGGTGTCGGCGTACACCGCGAGCGCCTCGGCCTGGCGGCCGCTGCGGTACAGGGCGACCATGAGGAGTTCGCGCAGCCGTTCACGCAGCGGGTGTGCGGCGGTGAGCGCGGTCAGTTCGGAGACCGCCTCCGCGTGGCAGCCGACCTCCAGGTCCAGGTCGAGGCGGGTCTCGGTGAGCTGGAGCCGCCATTCCTCCAGACGGGTGCGCTGATTCTCGGCGTACGGTCCGGGCACGGAGGCCAGGGCCTCGCCGTCCCACAGGCCGAGCGCCTTGTTGAAGAGGGCGCGGGCCTGGGTCCGGTCGCCGCCGGCCCGGGCCTTCTCCGCCTCGGCCGCCAGTTCCTGAGCCATGGTCAGGTCGACGGCGTCGTGCCTGGTCCGGATCGCGTATCCGCCGGCGTCGCTGACCAGCGTCTGCGGGTCGAGGAACTTGCGGAGCCGGGAGGCGTACGTGCGTACGGCGGCGAGCGCCTGCGAGGGCGGGTCCTCGCCCCAGATGGCGTCGATGAGTTCGGAGGCAGTGGCCGTGCGGCCGCCGCGCAGAAGCAGCGCGGTCAGCAGGGCGCGCTGCTGAGGCGAACCGGACGGCAGCGCCTCTCCGCCCCGCCATGCCCGTACCGGGCCGAGCACGGAAAAGCGCAGATCGGTGCCGTCGGCCGACCGCTGCCCAGGAGCGCGCTGCTCCGGAACATGCATGCGCGGCCCGTTGTCACGGTCCATTGCTGCCCCCTGCCCTGCTCGCCCCGCCGGTCCTGCCGATCGTGCTGGTGCTGTCTGTTTTGGATTGCCCGCCCATGTGCCGGTCCGGTGCGGGTGGATCCGGATTGCTCGGTACCGCTGGTATCGCGCTCAACAGTCTGCCTTGTTATGGGCGGACACGTCAGCAGTGGGTGTCTCTCTGCACAAGCCCTCGACAACGATTGCGGGACGGGGGCCGGTACAGATAGCTGACGGTTCGTCAGGTTAACGCTACCGTGGTAGACATGGAGACCTTCCCGAAGATCATCTCGGTGGACGACCACACGGTGGAGCCCGCTCATGTCTGGCGGGACCGGCTCCCGTCCAAGTACCTTGACCGAGGCCCGCGTATCGTCCGCGCACCGCTCAAGGAAATGACCTTCATGGGTGGCAAGTTCGCGCCTGTGATGGGTGCGAAGGGTGACGACGGGCCGATCGGCGACTGGTGGGTGTACGAGGATCTGCACCGCCCGCTCACCCGGCTCGACACCGCGGTCGGCTACGACCGGGACGAGATCAGGCTTGAGGTCATCACGTACGAGCAGATGCGCCCGGGTTCGTTCTCGGTCCCCGACCGGCTCGCCGACATGGACGTCAACCACGTCCAGTCCGCCCTCTGCTTCCCCACCTTCCCCCGTTTCTGCGGTCAGACCTTCACCGAAGCGAAGGATCGCGAGCTGGGGCTGCTCGGGGTGCGGGCGTACAACGACTGGATGGTGGAGGAGTGGTGCGGGCCCGAGGCGCGGGGCCGGCTCATCCCGCTCACCCTGATCCCGCTCTGGGACGCGCAGTTGGCCGCGGACGAGGTCCGGCGGAACGCGGCGCGCGGTGTGCGCGCGGTGGCGTTCTCCGAAATACCTCCGCATCTCGGGCTGCCGTCGATTCATACGGACGAGTGGGATCCGTTCCTGCGGGCCTGTGACGAGACGGGGACGGTGATCGCGATGCATATCGGCTCGTCCTCGAAGATGCCGTCCACCTCGGCGGACGCCCCGCCAGCCGTCGGTTCCACCATCACCTTCGCCAACTGCTGCTTCTCGATGGTCGACTGGCTGATGAGCGGCAAGTTCGAGCGGTTCCCGAACCTGCGGATCATGTACGCGGAGGGCCAGATCGGCTGGATTCCGTACATCCTGGAACGCGCCGACGTGGTCTGGGAGGAGAACCGGGCCTGGGGTGGCGTCGCCGACAAGGTCCACCGTCCGCCGTCGGAGCTGTTCGCCGAGCATGTCTACGGCTGCTTCTTCGACGATGCCTTCGGGCTGAAGAACCTCGACTCGATCGGCGTCGGGAACGTCCTGTACGAGACGGACTACCCGCACTCCGACTCCACCTGGCCCAAGTCGCGCGAGGTCGGCGAGGCGCAGATGGGGCATCTGGACGCCGATGTCGTGGACCGGATCGTGCGCCGCAACGCGATCGACCTGCTGGGGCTGACGGACGACGGGCTGTGGGCGGGGCCCGGAGGGCGGTAGGGGGTGCCAAGGAACGTGACACCCGGGGTGCGGGGTGTCACGTTCTTTTCGGCCTGTGGACGTCCGAGGGGGATCAGGCCCTGGTGACCGGCTCCTGGAGTTCCGTCACCCACTTGTCCCGGTCCTCGGGGCACTCCAGGCTGATCTCGCGGGCATATCCCGCGGACCGGTAGCCGTTGGCGTCGATCCAGCGGGCCAGGGTCTGGGCCGTCGGCAGTACGCCGTCCATCGAACCCCGGTGGACAATGGTCGCCGCCTCGAACGGGGGCAGTTCGACCACCGTGATCCCGGTGTCGCCGAGCGGGCCCACCGGGGCGGAGACCGTCACCCCGGCGTGGACGACGACCGCGCCGCCACCCTCCGGAGCATCCTCGTAGTGTGCGATCCCGGGGCCGCTCGGGCTGACGCCCACTGTGCCCAGCAGCGGGAAGAGCCGGTCGTACAGCGGGCCGATCACCGGAGTGATGTCCTTTGGTTCGTAGCCCGCCGCGGTGCCGGTCAGCTCGGCCACCCGTACCGCGGCAACACTCTTGACCACCACATCGTCCGCAGACATGCGTCCCTCGCTCTCGATCGACCGGAGCCTCGCCTCGACCTGCGCCAGCCGTGCGGCCGCAGCCGCCATGGCCTCCTCCAGCTCCGCCCGCCGCAGCCGCAGCATCCCGCGCAGCTCCTCCGATCCCACCTGCTCGTCGAGGATGGCCTGCACCTGCTGGAGCGTGAAGCCGAGATCCTTGAGGGCGATGATGCGGTTGAGGCGTGCGAGCTGGGCGGCCCCGTAGAAGCGGTAGCCGGTGGCGGGGTCGGTGCGGTCGGGGTGCAGGAGCCCGATGGCGTCGTAGTGGCGCAGCATCCGGGCCGACACCCGTCCGTACCGGGCGAAGTCTCCGATGGTGAACATGATGTCTCCGACTGCACTGCTTCACACGGTGTCAAGGTCAAGCATCGCAGCGCCCCGATGCCGCCGAGAAGGGAAGAGGCGGGAGGAAAGGCAGGAGCCCCGTTCCCCCGCCGAAGCGGAGGAGCGGGGCTCCTTGGGTACTACTAGCCGGCCGCGATCGGCCGACCCGGGCAACTAGGCCGGGGTGACGTTCTCAGCCTGCGGACCCTTGGGTCCCTGAGTGACGTCGAAGTTCACGACCTGGTTCTCCTCGAGGGAGCGGAACCCGGACGCGTTGATCGCGGAGTAGTGGACGAAGACATCCGGGCCGCCGCCGTCCTGGGCGATGAAGCCGAAGCCCTTTTCAGCGTTGAACCACTTGACGGTTCCGGTAGCCATAAGCCCTCCTTGGGCCAAAGGGTTGCCCTGCTCCAGAACCTGCAAAGAAGTCTGAAAACTACAAAAGCCTGCGGGTTACATGCTCCGCAGGCTCTGTACTGCAAGGGAAACCAAACTGCAACTTGCGTCGAGCCTAGCACGCAGTGTGTACGGAAGGGTAGAGGGAAAGATCACTTCACTCGGATGTTTGATAGCTGTGCCGATGAGCTGACGAAGTGGGTGTCCCGGAGGGTGTTGTGGAGGTGCGTTCAGGGGGTACGGGGAAGGCTTTGGCGCGCTCCCCGTATCGGTATCGGTGCGCCCCGGGAGTGGGATCGGGTGACGCCCCGCGCACCCGGTGCCGTCCGGGCGGCGCCACGGGTCTAGCCTCGCGATGTGGACAATTCAACCGTCTCAACCGTCGCAGGCGACGACCGTCGCAGCCGGCCGCGCGTCGGCCACATCCAGTTCCTGAACTGCCTCCCCCTGTACTGGGGACTGGCGAGAACCGGAACCCTGCTCGACCTGGAGCTCTCGAAGGACACCCCGGAGAAGCTCAGTGAGCAGCTGATCAGGGGCGATCTGGACATCGGCCCCGTCACGCTGGTGGAGTTCCTCCGCAACGCCGACGACCTGGTCGCCTTCCCGGACATCGCGGTGGGCTGCGACGGGTCCGTCATGTCGTGCGTGATCGTGTCGCAGGTGCCGCTGGACCAGCTGGACCGGGCCCGGGTGGCGCTCGGTTCGACCTCGCGCACCTCCGTGCGGCTGGCCCAACTGCTCCTCGCCGAGCGGTACGGGGTCAACCCGGACTACTACACCTGCCCGCCGGACCTCGGCGTGATGATGCAGGAGGCGGACGCCGCCGTGCTGATCGGCGACGCCGCGCTGCGCGCCAACCTGCACGACGCGCCCCGGCTCGGTCTCCAGGTCCACGACCTGGGCCAGATGTGGAAGGACTGGACCGGGCTGCCGTTCGTCTTCGCGGTCTGGGCGGCCCGCAAGGACTATCTGGCGGCCGAGCCCCACCACGTGAGCAAGGTGCACGAGGCCTTCCTGGCCTCGCGGGACGTCTCCCTGGAGGAAGTCACCAAGGTCGCGGAGCAGGCGGCGCGCTGGGAGGCCTTCGACGCGGAGGTGCTGGAGCGGTACTTCACGACCCTGGACTTCCGCTTCGGCCCGGACCAGCTGGCGGGTGTACAGGAGTTCGCGCGCCGGGTCGGTCCGACGACCGGCTTCCCGGCGGACGTGAAGGTCGAGCTGCTCGGCGGCTGACCGGGCGGCGGGGCGGGGCGGGACGCCGGACGCGCGCCGAGTACGCCGTGCGCGGGAATGGCTGGGGGTATAGGGGAATCCTGTACCTCTGCGGCGGATATCTCTTCCCGCCCCGCTCTCCCCTTCTCCCGGCACGGCTATCGATTCGGGTTAATACGCGTCGAATAGTCGATTCCCGGATGGTGTCCGGGGAGAGTCCCGGTCGTGTACCGGAATCGCTCGGGTGAACGACGCATTCACGCCTTTTGTTGTGTCGAAAGCCGTTGTTCGTTCCCTTGGGGGTGAAATCGGCGGATGGTTTCCTCTGTGACCCGATGACCTTCGCCCCCTAGGCTTCGGTCGGAGGTCCGGCCGGTCCACAGGGGGAGTCCATATGCAGCCGCTGGAAGCCGGCGAACCGCTGACCATCGGTGCCTACCGACTGCTCGGCAGGCTCGGTGCGGGCGGCATGGGCCGGGTCTATCTGGGGCGCAGCGCGGGCGGACGTACCGTCGCGGTCAAGGTCGTGCACCCCCACTTCGCTCTCGACGAGCAGTTCCGGGCCCGCTTCCGGCGGGAGGTGGACGCGGCGCGGCGGATCGGTGCGCAGTGGACGGCGCCCGTCCTGGACGCCGACCCGGACGCCCCCATTCCATGGGTCGCCACCGGCTATGTGGCCGGGCCCCCGCTGTCCACCGCGGTCGCCGAGCACGGGCCGCTGCCCGAGCACGCGGTGCGGACGCTGGGTGCCGGACTCGGGGAGGCGCTGGCCGCGGTGCACGAGCAGGGCCTCATCCACCGCGATGTGAAGCCGTCCAACGTGCTGCTCGCCCTCGACGGCCCCCGGTTGATCGACTTCGGGATCGCCCACGCCGTCGGTGCCACTGCCTCGCTCACCTCCACCGGAGTCTCCGTCGGCTCGCCGGGCTACATGGCACCGGAGCAGATCCGGGGCGTGGACATCTCGGGCGCGGCCGATGTCTTCTCGCTCGGCGCTGTGCTCGCCTACGCGGCGACCGGTACCGCCCCCTTCCTCGGCGACTCCTCGGCCGTACTGCTCTACAAGGTGGTGCACGAGGAGCCCGAGCTGGGGGAGCTGGAGGGGGAGTTGCGGGACGTCGTCGCCGGGTGTCTGGAGAAGTACCCGGAGGACCGGCCGACCCCCACGGAGCTGGCCCGGCAGCTGGCGCCGGGCGGGGCTGCGTCGCTGGTGGCGGCGGGCTGGCTGCCGGGTCCTCTGGTGCGCGAGGTCAGCCGGGCGGCGGTCGCACTGCTGGACCTGGAACCGCAGGACGCGCCGGTGCAGTCGGGGCCGGTGCCGTTCAGCAGTGCGGCGTGGGGCGCGAACGGCGCCAATGGCGGGGGTGGTGCGGGCGGTGGGTTCGGTCCGCCGATCGAGCCGTTCCCGACGCATGAACCGACTCGGCCGCCCCGGCCGAACGGGCCGCCCTCGTGGCCGGCGACCGCCGGTATGGCCGAGTCCGCCGGGACGTCGCGGCCGACCGGGGCGTCCGGGCTGCCCGGGCAACGTACGCCCGACCCCCGTTTCTCCGTCACCGTCAGCGTGGACTCCGCCCCGGCCCGCCCCGATGCGAACCGCGGCCGGAGGCTGAGCTGCACCGTCGCCCTCGCCGTGGCGGGCGCCCTCGCCGCCGTGACCGTGGGCAGTGCGTACATCTTCGATCTGATGCCGGGAGGCGATGGCAGCGACGCCGCCGAGAACGGCGGTGTCGGCCACACCCCGCCGGCCGCCACGTCCTCCGGGCGGCCGTCGCAGCCCTCCGACTCGGGTACGGGCGGCCCGGAGCAGATCAGCGAGCTCCCGAAGGCGTTCATCGGCACTTGGAAGGGCCCGGTAACCGAGAAGGCCTCCGGGCAGCCGCACGGCACGCTCACCGCCGTGTTCACCGCAGGGAAGAAGGGCACGGACGTGGTCCGTATGACCACGGAGGTCAGCGCTCTCGGACTGACCGTCCGCTGCAACAGCGTCGCCACCCTCTCCTCCGGCACCGACAAGGAACTGACGCTTCGGGAACGCGCCGATCCGGAGCGCCCCGGCGACCCGACCCTCTGCACCTCCACCACCACCGACGTCCACTTCACACGTGCCACCGACGGCACCCTCCGCTTCCGGTCCGAGGAGAGCGGCGCGGGCCGTCCGTACGGCACGCTCACCCGGTCCGGCAGCTGACCCCGGCAGGGGCTGGCGTAGGCTGAACCGGTCCGTAGATCCCTTGAAAAACCGCCGAAAGGTGACAGCCCGGTGACCGAGAAGGCCGACCTTCAGCCCATCCTCGACCGAGCCGCCGAGGGCGGTCGGATCACTCCGGAGGAGGCCCTCGACCTCTACCGGTCGGCACCGCTGCACGCACTGGGTGCGGCCGCCGATGCCGTACGCCGACGCCGTTACGCCGGTACGGAGCACATCGCGACGTACATCATCGAGCGCAACATCAACTACACGAACGTGTGTGTCACGGCCTGCAAGTTCTGCGCCTTCTACGCCGCGCCCAAGGACACTGCCAAGGGCTGGTCCCGCGACCTGGACGACATCCTGCGCCGCTGCGCGGAGACCGTCGAACTCGGCGGTACGCAGATCATGTTCCAGGGCGGGCACCACCCGGACTACGGCGTCGAGTACTACGAGGAGCACTTCTCCGCCATCAAGAAGGCGTTTCCGCAGCTCGTCATCCACTCGCTCGGCGCCTCCGAGGTCGAGCACATGGCCCGGATCTCCAAGGTCTCCGTCGAGGAGGCCATCCAGCGCATCCACGCCGCCGGTCTCGACTCCTTCGCGGGAGCGGGCGCCGAGCTGCTGCCGGCCAGGCCGCGCAAGGCGATCGCCCCGCTCAAGGAGTCCGGTGAGCGCTGGCTGGAGATCATGGAGGCCGCGCACCGCCTCGGTGTCGAGTCCACCTCCACCATACTGATGGGCACCGGCGAGACCAACGCCGAGCGCATCGAGCACCTGCGGATGATCCGCGACGTACAGGACCGGACGGGTGGCTTCCGCGCGTTCATCCCGTACACGTACCAGCCGGAGAACAACCACCTGAAGGGCCAGACGCAGGCGACGCTCTTCGAGTACCTGCGGATGATCGCCATCGCCCGGATCTTCCTCGACAACGTCGCGCACATCCAGGGCTCCTGGCTGACCACAGGCAAGGAGGTCGGCCAGTTGTCGCTGCACTACGGCGCCGACGACCTCGGCTCGATCATGCTGGAGGAGAACGTCGTCTCCTCGGCCGGTGCCAAGCACCGCTCCAACCGGCTGGAGATCATCGACCTGATCCGCAAGGCGGGCCGTGTACCGGCGCAGCGCGCCACGACGTACGAGCACCTCGTCGTCCACGACGACCCGGCGAACGACCCGGTCGACGAGCGCGTCGTCTCGCACATCTCGTCCACTGCGATCGAGGGCGGCACGGCGCATCCGGAGCTGAAGCTCCTGAACGCCAACTGAGGCCGCTTTGCTGACGGTTCATGCCGCCGACGCGGTGCAAGGCGCCCCGGACGGGGCGGACTCCGTGGCCGTGGACGGCGGTGTGGTCGTCGCCATCGGTACGTACGGGGAGCTGACCGCCGCCCGCCCGCAGGCCCGGATCCGGCGGTGGTCCGGGCTGATCACCCCGGGGCTGCTGAACGCGGGAGCACCGGCGCTGCTGGAGGCCGCCTACCATCCGGATCCGCGCGAGGCGGACGAGCTCGGCGGCGACCCGCTCACCGGTGACGCGCTCACCGCACTCGGCATGGACGACGCCCGCTGGGGCGCGAGTGCCCGGCGCGGGCTGCAACGGATGCTGCGGCACGGCACGACCGCCGTCCGGGGCCCCTTCACCCGCGCCGCCGTGCGCACCGCTGTCGCCCGCTCGGGACTGCGCGTCCATCCCCCGGGACCGGCACCCGAACCGGTCTCCCTCGACCCGTTGGCGTCCCTGCCGGAGCCGGCCGACGCGTTCGCGGTGACGCTGGCCGTCGGCGGGCCCGCGGATCTGGCGGTGTTCGGCGTACGGGACCTGGCGGCGCCGCGCACCGAGGGCGCCGGGAGCTGCACGGCGACGGTGCTCGGCGGACGGCTGGTCTTCCGCCGCAGCTGAGGTCTGTCCGGTGTTCCGGGGGCGGATCCGTCACGGTACCGGCGGGCCGCCCAGGTAGTGGCCCTTGGCGTCGTACGGCCAGGGGTTGGAGACGCACCCCTTCAGTCCGTAGATCTGCTGCATCATCGCGGGGGCGGGGCGGCCCTTGCCCGGGCAGGTCTCGTGGCCGTTGCCCAGCCAGTGTCCGACCTCGTGGTTGATGATGAGGGCCCGGTAGTCGGCGAGGGGGCCGTGGAATTCGGGTGATCCCTGCTGCCAGCGCTTGAGGTTGACCATGACGTCGGCGCCGACCCGGCAGTTGACCTCGCCGTGGGTGTCCAGGCCGCTCCGCCCGCAGATGGCGTCGGTGGTCCTGGGGGTGGCGATACGGATGACCAGTCCCGCCGGACCGTGGGTCACCTGGCGGAAAGTGTGCTCGCCATGGTGCGACCAGCCCCGTGGCGCAGTCAGGACGCGGGCGATCTCGGCGGCGGCACGGTCGGGGTCGACGCCCGAACCGTCCTCCACCTCGACCCGGTAGGCGTTGCCCTTGCCGGTGTCCGAGGCGCCTGCGCGGGCGACGGTGAACGTGCCGATGTCCGACGAGGTCCCGGAGGCGGACGGTGCGGCCGTCCTCCCCTCGGCGTCGGTGCTCCACCGGGGCCCCACCACGGCGGCGGCACAGATCAGCGCCGCCGGGACGACAGCAGCGACGAACAGCCGTTTCCGCCCGCGTTCCGGCCGCAGCCGCCGACGCGCCCCCTGTGCGGACATCTGGGCTCCCCCCTGGTTCCCGGTGGCTCTGCGTTCTGTGTTCCCTTCTGTACTGACTGCCGGTGGACCCAATTGGTTCAGTCCACCCGGGGCCGACTCGCGACCGGCGCGAAGCACCGCAGACCGGGCTGCTTGAATGGGTGGGTGACCCGAGCCTCCCTGGACAAGCAGCCGCACGAAGTCGCCACGATGTTCGACGACGTGGCGGCGAACTACGACCTCACCAACGATGTGCTGTCGCTCGGCCAGGCCCGGCTGTGGCGCAAGGAGGTCGCGAAGGCGGTGCACGCCCGGCCCGCGGAGAAGGTCCTCGACCTGGCCGCGGGCACGGCGACGTCCTCGCTGCCCTTCGCCGCGACGGGCGCGTACGTCGTGCCCTGCGACTTCTCCCTCGGCATGCTGCAGGAGGGCAAGAAGCGCAACTCCTGGCTCCCCTTCACCGCGGGCGACGCCACCAGGCTGCCGTTCCGCGACGAGACCTTCGACGCGGTGACGATCTCCTTCGGGCTGCGCAACGTCCAGGACACGGATGCGGCGCTGCGCGAGCTGTACCGGGTGACGAAGCCGGGCGGCCGGGTGGTGATCTGCGAGTTCTCGCAGCCGACCTGGACGCCGTTCCGCACGGTGTACACCGAGTACCTGATGCGGGCGCTGCCGCCGGTCGCGCGCGCGGTGTCGTCCAACCCCGACGCGTACGTCTATCTCGCCGAATCCATCCGCGCCTGGCCCGACCAGGCCGGGCTTGCGGCGAAGCTCCAGCGGGCCGGCTGGTCGAAGGTCGCCTGGCGCAATCTCACCGGTGGTGTGGTGGCGCTGCACCGGGGCGTACGTCCTTGAAGTAACGCTCTGGTGACTCCCGTTGACGGGAACCGGACGGTGGGGAAGATGTGTCCGTTGATACGCCACACGTCTTCCCCGCCCCCGTCCCTGCCGCCGGAGCTCTCATGCCGTCGTACTGCCCCTTCTGTGGAACACCGGCCCCGGACGAGGCGCGCTTCTGCATGAAGTGCGGGCGCGAACGGCCGACCGTGGAAGCGGCGCCGGCCGTCCCGCCGACGATGCCTGACGCGCCGCCACGGCCACCGCAGCTCCTGCCGCACCAGCCCGCACCGCACGAGCCGCCCCAGCCTCCGCCGCCCGGCTATGCGCCGATGCCGGCCGCCCCGCCGCTGCCGGGGCCCGCCGGGCCGTCACCCTTCGGCGCGTTCCTCGGCCGGGCCTTCCGCGGCGACTGGGTGGGTTCGGCGAAGGCGGCGGCCTGGCCCACCGGGCTGATCCTCGCCCTCGCCGTGGCGCTCGCCATCCCCTCGTACGGCCAGGGTGACGACGTCGTCGTCGGCTGGAGCGACCGGCTGCGGATCGCGCTGGCGATGCTGCTCCAGGCGTTCGGCGGCGGCTTCGAGGTGCGGTCCACCAGTCCGGGCGGCGGCCTGGACGGCGACGGCTTCGACGGCAGCGGGTACGACTTCGGAGGCGGCGTTTCGCAGGGCGGCGCCACGCTCTCCGTGGTCCCGCTCACGGTCACCGTGCTGTGGGTGGGTGCGCTGTTCCTGGGCGCCCGGTCGGCCCGCAGACAGGGCGGTGGCATGGAGGCGGCGGTACGGATCGGCCTGGTGGCCACCGCCGCCGTCCTGGTCATCGGGCTGTTCGCCCAGCCCGATGTCGCGGGTGTCTCGATCTCGTCCACACCGCTGCTCGCCGCGCTCGGGGCGCTGGTGATCTCGTTGCTGGTCACCGGCGGCGTACTGCAGCGCGACGCGTCGGCCCACTGGCTGGCCGCGCGGCCGGTCGCGCACACCGTGGTCCGGGCGGCGGGGACGGCGGTACGGGCGCTCGGCGTCGTACTGCTGCTCTGCACCCTGATCGGCTTCATCGCGTACGCCAATGCTGACGGTGTGGACGGCGAAGCCATGCTGATCGCGCTGCCGTTGCTGCCGAACATCGGTCTGATGGTGCTCGGGCTGAGCTGGGGCACCCCGGTCGAGTACGACATGCGGGGGCAGGTGAGCTACCTCGGCTCCAACCTGGAGCACGGCGGCTTCGGGCTGTCCGAACTGGGCAAGGAACTGAACGGCTGGGCGGTGGCCGGAGCGCTGGTGACCGGTGTCGTCTGCGCGCTGACGGTGGGGATCTCGGCCGCGCGGCGCTCGGCGGACCGGCGCGAACAGGCCACCGTGGGTGGGCTGTTCCTGGCGATGTTCCTGGTGCTGTGCGGGTTCAGCGGGGTGTCCACACAACTGTCGGGCGGCGTCGGGGACGTGGGCGGCCAGGGCACGGCGGAGCTCGCACCGAGCGTGCCGGACGCGCTGCTGTTCGGGCTGTTGTGGGTGGGCGGCGCGGTGTTCGCGGCGCCGCATCTGCTGCGGCTGCTGGGGCGGCGGACACCGATGCCGACGCAGCCCGGCGTGGCGCCGACAGCGCCGACTGTCCCGATGACCCCGGCCCCTTACGACCCGCACACCGTCCAACTCGCAGCCGCACCGGCACTCGCACCGGCACCGGCACTCGCACCCGCACCCGTCCCCGCGCCACCCACGCCTCCGGCCGGCGCCCGTAAGCGCACCGCCCTCATCTGGACCGGCACCCTCGTCGCGGCGCTCCTCGTCGGCGGCGGCGCGAGTGCCGGCGTACTGGCCCTGACGGACCGGGGATCCGACGGCACGGCCAAGGACGACAAGCCCGCCGCGTCCCCGAGCAGCCGGGCCCCGGCAGCCGACCCGTCGCAGGAGCAGGCCTCCTCCGACAGCCCGGCCCCGTCCGACAGCCCGATCCCGTCCGGGAGTTCCTCCGCCCCCACCGTCCCAGAGGGCTACCGGCTCGTCTCCGACACCGCGGGCTTCTCCTTCGCCGTCCCCACGCTCTGGGACCGGCAGAGCGAGAAGAACCACCAGATCACCTACGCGGGCTCCACCGGCCGGGCCGAACTCAAGGTCGGCGTCATCCGCAACGCCCCGTACAGCTCGTACGAGAACTTCCAGACGCTGGAGCGGACCGCCGACGCCAACCAGAAGAACTACCGACGGCTGCAGCTGTCGGCCAACACGTTCCAGGGACTGCAGGGCGCGATCTGGGAGTACACGTACGAGGACCGGGACAGCGGCGAGACGATCCACGCGATCGACCAGAGCTACATCGCGGACGACGGCACCGAGTACGCCATCTACACGACCGAGCGCGACACCGACTGGCCGCAGACGCGGCAGATCTTCGACACGGCCCTGGCCACCTGGATGCTCAACGACATCGACTGATCCGGCTCGTCACGCATTCAGCGCCAGCCGGAAGCACTGCACCACCTGTCCCGCCCGCTCAGCCGTGAAGCTCTCCGCCCGCTCCATCCCCAGCCGCCGGGCCACGGCGATCGACCGTTCGTTGCGCGCGTCGATCGTCGCCACCACCCGCTCCACCCCGGCCGCGCGCAGCCGGTCCAGAGTGAGGCGCGCGGCGGCGGTGGCGTAACCCCGGCCCCAGGCCGGCCGGGCCAGTCGCCAGCCGATCTCGATCTCGCCCACCGGGCCGTACGCGGTCTGCGGCCAGGGCTGGGCGCCGGTGAAACCGGCGACCTCGCCGTCCTCACCGAGCACGGTCCACAGGCAGTAGCCGAGTTCGGCGTCGTGTCTGCGCTGGCGGGCGGTCCACTCCTCGTACAGCGAAAGCTCCGCCGACGTACCGCCGAAGAACTCCATCACCTCGGGGTCGTCGAACGCCCGGTGCCAGGAGAGGGCGTCCTCGTCCGTGGGGACACGCAGCTGTACGGAGGGGGCGACGGGGGGCACGGTCGACATCGGGGAGCCCTTCGGAAGGTTGATCAGCAGGCCCCCATAGACTGCACGGGACATGTGCCGCGCGGCACGCGATTTCGAGTCTTCGGGAGATCCGACCGTGACCGAGCCCCTCTCCGAACACAGCGCGGATGTGATCGTCGTCGGGGCAGGCCCAGCCGGCTCCACGACCGCGTACTACCTCGCCAAGGCCGGACTCGACGTTCTCCTGCTGGAGAAGACCGCCTTCCCGCGCGAGAAGGTGTGCGGCGACGGCCTCACCCCGCGCGCCACCAAGCAGCTCGTCTCCATGGGCATCGACATCTCCGAAGAGGCCGGCTGGCTGCGCAACAAGGGTCTGCGCATCATCGGCGGCGGCGTCCGCCTCCAGCTGGACTGGCCGGATCTCGCCTCGTACCCGGACTACGGACTGGTCCGCAAGCGCGACGACTTCGACGAGCAGCTGGCCCGCCAGGCGCAGAAGGCGGGCGCGCGGCTTCACGAGCGCTGCAATGTCGGCGCCCCGATCGTCGACGACCGCACCGGCCGCATCACCGGCGTCAACGCCAAGCTCGGCGAGGAGAAGACCCCGGTCACCTTCCACGCCCCGCTCGTCGTCGCCGCCGACGGCAACTCCACCCGGCTGTCGCTCGCCATGGGCCTGCACCGCCGCGAGGACCGCCCGATGGGCGTGGCCGTGCGTACGTACTTCACCTCGCCCCGCCACGACGACGACTACCTGGAGTCCTGGCTGGAGCTGTGGGACCGCCGAGGCCCCCAGGACCGGCTCCTGCCCGGCTACGGCTGGATCTTCGGCATGGGCGACGGCACGTCCAACGTCGGCCTCGGCATCCTCAACTCCTCCTCCGCCTTCAAGGAGCTGGACTGGCGCGAGGTCCTCAAGGCGTGGTGCGCGTCCATGCCGCAGGACTGGGGCTACACCCCGGAGAACATGACGATGCCGATCCGCGGCGCCGCCCTCCCGATGGCCTTCAACCGCCAGCCGCACTACACCAAGGGCCTGCTGCTCGTCGGTGACGCGGGCGGCATGGTCAACCCGTTCAACGGCGAAGGCATCGCGTACGCCATGGAGTCGGGCCAGATCGCCGCGGACGTCATCGTCCAGGCCCACGCCCGCGCGACCCCGGCCCAACGCGAACTGGCGCTGAACAACTACCCGAAGGTGCTCAAGGAGACCTACGGCGGCTACTACACGATGGGTCGCGCCTTCGTGAAGCTGATCGGCAACCCGAAGGTCATGAAGATCGCCGCCCAGCGCGGTCTGACGCACCCGCTGCTGATGAAGTTCACGCTGAAGATGCTCGCCAACCTGACCGACCCGACGGGCGGCGACGCGATGGACCGGATCATCAACGGGCTGTCGAAGGTGGCCCCGAAGGCCTGAGCCGCCCCCCGGACCGGCCACGGCCGCTCAGTCGGTGAGCGCGGCCGTGGCCGGTCCTCTTGATGTACGCATGCCCACAAAGGAGCAGCGACCGGCTGCCGGTCGGCTGCGGCACGGGAAGACATCGCGGGTGGTGCACCGCGGTGGTACTGGGGGTGCCGGCCAGGAACGGTCCGGTGGCCGCCGCGGCCCCGATCGCCCCTGCCCCGGCCAGGAACCTCGCCCGGCTGATTCCTCCACTGCGCTCGTCGCGATGCACTCCGACTCCCCGGTTGGTCGGCGGTTCACGTGTCGCCGCCAGTCTGCCGAGCGGGTGCGGGGGCGGGCGTCCCCCGAAAGCCTGCGGGTGCGCGACCAAGGGATGAACCGGGCGCAGGGAGCGGCTGCTCAGGTCGCGGCGCCCGGTGAGCAGAGCACCGCGGTCACCTGGTCGGCACCCGGCGTTCCTCGTCGGCCTCGGTGCGCCTTCCGCCGGTGGCGACCACGCGGCCCCTGGGCCTGCGCGGCAGCAGGCGGCGGGTGAGGCCGGATTCGTAGCGGGGCTGGAGCAGCAGGATCAGGCCCACCACGCAGACGAACGCGACACCGAACAGCATCCAGGACTTGGCGCCCCGCGCCGAGTAGGCCACGATCCCGAACGAGAACAGCGCCGACCAGAAGTACATGAGCAGCACGGCCCGGCGGTGCGAGTGGCCGAGCTGGAGCAGGCGGTGGTGGAGGTGGCCCTTGTCGGCGGCGAAGGGGGACATTCCGTTCCACGTACGCCTGATGACGGCGAGCAGGAGATCCGCGACGGGCAGCGCGATGACGGACAGCGGCAGCATCAGCGGAATGTAGACCGGCACCATCGCGGCCGACCCGGACCTGCCGTCCAGCGACTGGTTGAGGAGGCTCGGGTCGACCTCGCCCGTCACCGAGACCGCGCACCCGGCGATGAGCAGGCCGAGCAGCATCGAGCCCGAGTCGCCCATGAAGATCCGGGCCGGATGCGAGTTGTGGATCAGGAAGCCCAGGCACATGCCCGCCAGGATCGCGGAGATCAGCGTGGTGGACGCGGCGGCCTCGATCCCGTAGCCGTACCAGAGCCGGTACGCGTACAGGAAGAACGCCGTCGCCGCGATGCCCACCGTGCCCGCGGCCAGCCCGTCGAGCCCGTCGACGAAGTTGACCGCGTTGATGGAGACGACGATCAGCCCCACGGTCAGCAGCGTGCCCTGCCAGTCGGAGAGGTAGATCCCGTCGGTGCCCGGCACTGGGAGCCAGAGGATCGTGAGCCCCTGGAAGGCCATCACTCCGGCGGCGAGCACCTGGCCGCCGAGCTTGACCAGCGAGTCGACGCCCCATTTGTCGTCCAGGACGCCCAGGAGCCAGATGAGCGCGGCGCCGGACAGCAGTGCCCGCGGCGTCGAGCTCTGGGTGAAGATGTCTTCCAGATGCGGCAGGTGGGAAGCGACCAGCAGCCCGGCCACCAGCCCGCCGAACATGGCCACGCCGCCCAGGCGCGGGGTGGGTTCGCGATGGACGTCGCGCGCCCGGATCTCGGGCATCGCGTCGACGGAGATCGCGAACTTCCGTACGGGGCCGGTCAGGAGGTGGGTCACGGCCGCCGTGATGAACAGCATGAGCAAGTAGTCCCGCACGGGCGGCCTCACATTCCGGCCCAGCGGGCCGATACCTGAGCCCGATCGATGCCCTCGCTGCGCCCAGGCGAGCCTAACTCATACGGATTTCTGTGCGACGGGGAGCGGGGCGGGACGGTGGTGGGTGCGGGCGTCGAGCGATACGTACGTCAGCGGGCGGACGTGCCATTCGATGTGCCGGCCGCCGCGCAGCATGAGCGTGAACCCGCAGGGTTCGCCGCGGTGGAGCGCCCCCAGGGCCTGCACCCAGCCGCCCTGGTCCGATCCGGACGCCGAGCCCCCCGACCCGCACTCAGGGCGCGAGGCCGTCATCCGCTGCCCTGCCGGGAGAGAACCCGGGCATCTTCATGGTGCACAGCCAACTGAACGGGCACGGTGCGAGCGCCTTGTACGGCAACGGCCTTCGGGGCGTTCTTCTCCCGTACGACGAGCAGCCCTGCCAGCACCAGCAGCACCCAGAGCACCGGACCGAGCGGGTTGCCGGGGGAAATGAACCCCTGTGCGGCAAGTCCGAGGAGGCCGCCGGCGGAAAGCATGGCCGCGAGAAGGACCTTGCCGAGGCTCATGTCCGATGCCGCACCGGAACGGCGACGGAATTCGAACCGGCCGAAAATTCTGGTGAAGCACACCAGGAAAACTCCCGAAACACCGACCCACAGCGGTGCCACCGCGAACCACACCGGGCTGCCGGGCTTCGGTGTCGCGAAGCCGAGTCCGACAATTGCGATTCCCGCCGTCATCACGAGCGCGGGCATGTGCCAGAGGTACAGGGTCATGAATCGGGTTCCGCACCACTGCAGAAAGGATGTGACCAGTGGACGTCCGGCGAACCGCGTCATGGCCGGCTTGAGCGTCAGCCAGAGTCCGAGCTGACCGATCGTCAGCGACATCATCACCGCGGTCGGAGGGCTCATGTTGGAGACCGGGGCCCCGGGCATTCCGATCATGGATGCCGGGTAGGGCCCGAAGAACACAGCGGCCGCGGTGAGTCCGAAGCCGACAGCGGCCAGACCCGCCGATGTCCACCTGCTCGGCATGCGCAGACCGCCGTCGGCGTAGTGGAAGCCGAACTGGTGGGCTGCCAACCAGACGAACAGGGCGTTCAGGAAACCGATCGCGGGGCTGACCTCGAAGCGCAGCACATCGACGACCAGGGCACAGACGGCGAGTACGCCGATCACACGCCATCCGTACCGGCGGTACCACCTGAACATCACCGGCGTGAGCGCGACCACGAGCACGTAGACGGCGAGGAACCAGAGCAGTTGCCCGGCTGTCCTGCCCGCCAGCAGCACGGGTTGCTGAGGCACCCCCGCGCCGATCAACGCGTGGGGCAGCAGCAGCCACACGGCTGCCAGGGGTATGACCGGCACCAGGAGACGCGCAATTCTGCTCCGGAGCCAGGTGTGCACCGATTTCGCCGATCGGAACGAGAAGAAATTGGCGGCTCCGCCGGCGAAGAACACCATGGGCATGACCTGCGTCAGCCATGTGACAATCCACCAGCCAGGACTTGCGAGAGCATTACCGGTGCTCAAATGCCCATTCTCATAAGCCAGTACGGGCATGAGCCAGTGCTGAGAAATCACGGCCAGCACGCATAGTGCTCTGATGACGTCTATGAATGGATCGCGACCGCGACCGGGCGAATGAGCGTGCGTTTGCTGCATGCAATCATCGTGCAGTCAGCAGGCGAGATGGACAGTGAAGCGGTCCACCGAATTCATTGGGGTGCCAGCACTGCGTGCCATGGTGGGGTTCTCCCCACCATGGCCGCGATCGCCAGGTCGGGCCGGCCGAGGCCGGTGTCGCATTCTCCATGCCCGGGGCGGCAGCCGGCCCTACGCTGGTGCGGTCCGACCGGGCAATTCCGTCAAATGGAGGATCATATGCGCGCACGCCTCGCCGCCGTCGTCGGAACGGTCGTCCTGGGCGCCGGCATGCTGGTCAACGCACCCAGCGCCCACGCGGCCGACCCTGTCACCGAGTTCGACGTAACTGTCGGGAACACCTACACCAGAGGCACGATCACCTGGCACAACCGGTCAGTCACCGTGGCAGGCGAACAGAAGTCGGTTTCCTCGTCGAACTGCCGGGGAACCACCGCTTTCACCCTCGATGCCAACAACAAGCAGTTGGGCCTCAACTACACCTCCCGAACTTGCGGCGCCAGTGAGACGTTCACCCCGTTCGTCGTGCCGGCGGACGTTCCTGGCGGAGCCGCAGTCGTGCGGATCTGCCTCGACGACGGCGCGCTCCCGGCGACCTACTTCAGCTGCAAGCGTTACGGGCGCCCGTCGAGTTGACCCGGGTCCTGAAGGACGAGGCTTGGGGGGACCGTCCGACCAACTGTTGGGCGGGTTCCTCCGTCCGGGCGCCCCTTGGAGGTCATCTCGATCGGTGAGCCCCCGCGACGCCGAGGCGCCCGGAGCATGGCCCCGCCACGACCACCATGAGAGCCGCGACCGCGCCGCCGAGCAGCATGACCGCCGACACGGACAGGTGGTCGAGGACGGCTCCGCCCGCCAGGGCGCCGAGGGCGAAGGTCGCCTGGAAGGACGCGGTGAACAGGACGGACGCCGCTTCGGGCGCATCGGGCGCGGCCTTGGCGAACCAGGTCTGCGAGCAGACCGGTACCGCACCGTAGGCGACCCCCCAGACGACCAGCAGCGCGACGGCTCCGGCCTCCCACCTGCCAAGGACCGGGAGCAGTGTGGTCGCGGCGGCGATCATTCCCGCGGCGAGGCAGATCGCGGTGCGCGGACGGCGCGACACAAGTGAGCCGCCGACGAAGTTGCCGATGATGCCGGCGGTGCCGTAGACGAGCAGGAACACCGTGATCAGCGCCGGGTCGGCGCGGGTGACCTGTTCCAGAAAGGGGGTTACGTAGGTATACGTGGAGAAGTGGGACAGGACGATGAAGAAGGTGAGGAGCAGTGCGAACCGGGTGCCGGTCCGGCCGAGCACGGTACGGAGCACGCTCACGCGAGTGACCTGCGTCGGGGGCAGGGCCGGAATCACCAGGAGCATCAGGGCCAGTACGCCCACGGCCAGCACCCCCATGACCACGAATGCGGTCCGCCAGCCGGCCAGGCCGCCGATGAACGTACCGGCGGGGACACCGAGCACAGAGCCCAGCGGGACCGCCGAGAAGATCACCGCTGTTGCCCGGCCGGCCGATGCCGGGGGGACCAGCCGCCCGGCCAGTCCGGCCCCGATGGACCAGAAGCCGCCGATGGTGATCCCGAGCATCACCCGGGAGACCAGGACGAGGCGGTAGTCCGTCGCGGCGGCGGTGAGAAAGTCGGCCAGGGCCAGCAGGAGCATGAAGGCGCAGAGCATCGCACGCCGGTCGGCGCGGGCCGTCGCCACGGTGACCAAGGGGGCCGAGACCGCTGCGAGGAGTCCGGGCATGGTCATCATCAGGCCCGCCGTGCCGTCCGAGACGGCGAAGTCGGACCCGATCGACGTCAGCAGACCGATGGGCAGGATCTCGGTGGTGACGATCGAGAAGATGCCCAGCATCACGGAGACGACGGCGAGCCGGCCGCGCAAGGGGGCGGGGGGTGGGGAGGTGGCTTGTTCGAAGGGAGTGGTGGCCGCGGTGGTCATGGCGGGCGCCGTCCTGTGCTCGGTGACGAATGGGCTGTTCAACCCAGTTCACAAGCGGCGGCGGACGGTGTCCGGCAGGTTCGCGACGTCAACGACGCCGGCCGGGGGTGATGTCGCATTTCAGCGGGTCCGGGGCGGTTCGGGGCGGTCCGGGGCGGGCCGGGGCCGGAAACGGCGAAGGGCCGTCGCTCCCGAGCGGGGGAGTGATGGCCCTTCGCCGCGCGCCGAGAAGGCGCTTGTGAATCCGTGAACTCGCCGGACCCGGTGGACTCGGCGGGTTCCGCGGAATCAGAGAACGCGGACCGCGCCCGACGGCGGGTCGTAGGAGAGCGGACGCTGCACCACACCGGTGCTGGAGTTCTGCGCGCCGACGAACTGGCCGCCGCCCACGTAGACCCCGACGTGGTACGCGCTGCCCGCGCCGCCCCAGTAAAGGATGTCGCCCGGCTGGAGGTTGCTCAGGGAGACCTGGGTGCCCGCGGTGGACTGGGCCTGCGAGACACGCGGCAGGTCGACGCCGACCGAACGGAACGCGGCCTGGACGAGGCCGGAGCAGTCCCACGAGTTGGGGCCGGTGCCGCCGGACACGTACGCGTCGCCGACCTGGGCCTTCACGAAGGCGATGACGGACGCGGCGGAGCCGGTCGCGCTCGACGAGGAGGAAGAGGAGGCCGAGGCCGCGGCGGTGCCGGCGGAGGAGCCGGAGGACGCGCCGAGGGTCGTACGGGCGGCGGAGCGGGAAGCGCGCTCGGCGGCCTCCGCCTTGGCCTTGGCGGCCGCCTCCGCCTTCTTCTTGGCCTCTGCCTTGCGGACTGCCTCGGCCTTGGCCTTCTTGGCGGTCTTGGCCGCGGTGGCGGCTGCGGCGTCCTCCTGGGCCTGCGTCTGCAGGTCCTGGGCGACCTGCTGCGTGGCCTGGGCGGACGCGGCGACGGTGGTGGAGAGCCCGGCGGTGATGGTGGGCATCTCGATGGTCTGGGTCACCGGCTCGGCCTGGGCCGGACCGGCAGCGCCTGCGACCGCGATGGTGCTGAGGACGCCACCGGCAACTCCGGCCCGCAGCGCCGTCTTCGGCGCGTTTCGGCGGGGCTTCCGGTGGCTGGGTATGTGAGCGGTGTGGGACATGGGTACTAGCGCTATCAGGGCCCCGGGGCTCCCATCAAGAAACGTGTGTTGCGACACAGTTACGTCCGGAATCTGTGAATCCGCTTTCCGGCGGCCCTTATTGACGCCGTAACGGGCAAACCGGGCATGCTTGATTACCGCTGTGATCACGGGCTTTCGGTAATACGCCCTAATTGCCCGTCGCTTACCATCCGTTCACACCGATGGCCAAGCCCGCTTTTGTTGAAGCCTGAATGGAGTGACGCAGGTCACAGTGTGACTGTGGTGTGGGGGGGTGTGGGTGCGCCGGGCATCCGAGGCGGCGTCGGATCCCGGGCGGCCGTCCATTCATCCGGAAGATCGTGAATGTGTGCACGCGTCCACTTCGCTCCCCCGAGACCCCTCGCGCGGGTGAGCCCAGAGTGGGGCAGACCCCCTTATCACTCTCGGGCCGTCCATTGCCAATTTGCCCGAGCGGGTATCTGATTGTTAGTGCAACACCTTTCTGACCAGCAAAGACAACATCGGATGTCACGTCTCGTGATCGCTCGGCCGCTTTGCGTACGAAGATCACCGCTCAGGCGGCTTCGTGACCCTTCGCCGGGTGGTGGAGATCACAAACTCGTTGTCGTACCCCGTGTCGCAGATCACAGGACGGCGGGCATAGGATGCGGGGCAGTCGGGCTTGTGAACTGCCTCACATGTGCACGATCTTGGTGGGGTGGCGAGCCGAATCGCCCGATGCGGTCCAACGGTCAAGGACGACTGGAAGGAGCGAGGAGCGTGAATGCCTACGCGCCCATCCTCGTGCTCGGCGCCCTCGGGGCAGGGTTTGCGATCTTCTCCGTGGTCATGGCCACGCTTATCGGCCCGAAGCGGTACAACCGAGCAAAGCTCGAAGCGTACGAGTGCGGTATCGAACCCACCCCCACTCCAGCCGGAGGCGGCCGCTTCCCCATCAAGTACTACCTGACGGCGATGCTCTTCATCGTCTTCGACATCGAGATCGTCTTCCTCTATCCCTGGGCGGTCACCTTCGACGCCCTGGGGATCTTCGGGCTCGTGGAGATGCTGCTCTTCGTGCTCACCGTCTTCGTCGCCTACGCGTATGTATGGCGTCGCGGCGGCCTGGAATGGGACTGAGGGGCTGAGGGGCACACCATGGGACTCGAAGAGAAGCTGCCCAGCGGCTTCGTGCTGACCACTGTCGAGCAGGCCGCCGGCTGGGTACGGAAGTCCTCCGTCTTCCCTGCCACCTTCGGCCTCGCCTGCTGCGCCATCGAGATGATGACGACCGGAGCCGGGCGCTACGACCTGGCCCGTTTCGGGATGGAGGTCTTCCGCGGATCGCCGCGACAGGCGGATCTGATGATCGTGGCGGGGCGGGTCAGCCAGAAGATGGCGCCCGTCCTGCGGCAGGTCTATGACCAGATGCCGAACCCCAAGTGGGTTATCTCCATGGGGGTTTGTGCATCATCGGGCGGGATGTTCAACAATTACGCCATTGTTCAGGGTGTTGATCACATTGTCCCGGTTGATATCTATTTGCCGGGCTGCCCGCCGCGGCCCGAGATGCTGATGGACGCGATCCTCAAGCTCCACCAGAAGATCCAGAGCTCCAAGCTCGGGGTCAACGCGGAGGAGGCCGCCCGCGAGGCGGAGGACGCGGCGCTCAAGGCACTGCCCCTGATCGAGATGAAGGGGCTCCTGCGGTGAGTGAGAACCAGAACCACGACGAGCAGAGCAACAACGGCGTGCCCGCACCGCGCGACGAGACCGGCGAGGTCATCGGCGTACGGAAGGGCATGTTCGGCGCCAACAACGGCGGCGACACCTCCGGCTACGGCGGCCTCGTCCGCACGGTGACGTTGCCGGGAGCCACGTCCCGCCCGTACGGCGGCTGGTTCGACGAGGTGGCCGACGAGCTCGAAGGGGCCCTGGAGGAGCAGGACCTGCTTCCCGGGAACGCCATCGAGAAGACCGTCGTCGACCGCGGCGAACTCACCTTCCACATCGCCCGGGAGCACCTCGTCCGGGTCGCCCAGACCCTGCGCGACGACCCGGCGCTGCGCTTCGAGCTCTGTACGGGGGTGAGCGGCGTCCACTACCTCGGCGACAAGGGCCGGGAGCTGCACGCCGTCTACCACCTGCGCTCGATCACGCACGGCCGGCTGATCCGCCTGGAGGTGTCGGCCCCGGACAGCGATCCGCACATCCCGTCCCTCGTCGAGGTCTACCCGACCAACGACTGGCACGAGCGTGAGGCATACGACTTCTTCGGGCTCATCTTCGACGGGCACCCGGCCCTCACCCGGATCATGATGCCGGACGACTGGCAGGGCTTCCCGCAGCGCAAGGACTATCCGCTCGGTGGCATCGCCGTCGAGTACAAGGGCGCCCAGATCCCGGCTCCGGACCAGCGGAGGTCGTACTCCTGATGACTACTCCCCATGCAACGCCCAGGGCCACGACCGAGGGGACTGTATATACAGTCACCGGCGGCGACTGGGACGAGGTCGTCGAGTCGGCGGTCAAGTCCGACGACGAGCGCATCATCGTCAACATGGGCCCCCAGCACCCGTCCACGCACGGGGTGCTGCGGCTGA
This sequence comes from Streptomyces sp. NPDC058239, assembly GCF_042882185.1. Classification (NCBI taxonomy): domain Bacteria; kingdom Bacillati; phylum Actinomycetota; class Actinomycetes; order Kitasatosporales; family Streptomycetaceae; genus Streptomyces; species Streptomyces sp. NPDC058239. Next base: position 68,559 of record NZ_JBHVWS010000035.1, on the reverse strand, counting down.
TCCTGGAGATCGACGGCGAGACCGTCACCGAGGCCCGCTGCGGCATCGGCTACCTCCACACCGGCATCGAGAAGAATCTCGAATTCCGGAACTGGACCCAGGGCACCACCTTCGTGACGCGCATGGATTACCTGACGCCGTTCTTCAACGAGGCGGCGTACTGCCTGGGCGTCGAGAAGCTCCTGGGCATCGAGGACCAGATCCCCGACCGGGCCAGCATCCTGCGCGTGCTCCTGATGGAGCTCAACCGGATCTCCTCGCACCTGGTGTGCATCGCCACCGGCGGCATGGAACTCGGCGCCACCACGATCATGATCTACGGCTTCCGTGATCGTGAACTCGTCCTCGATCTCTTCGAGCTGATCACCGGCCTGCGGATGAACCACGCGTTCATCCGGCCCGGCGGACTCGCCCAGGACCTGCCGCCCGGCGCGATCGACCAGCTCCGCGAGTTCGTGAAGACCATGAAGAAGAACCTGCCGGAGTACGACAAGCTCGCCACCGGCAACCCGATCTTCAAGGCCCGTATGCAGGACGTCGGCTATCTCGACCTGACCGGCTGCATGGCACTCGGCGCCACCGGCCCGATCCTGCGCTCCGCCGGACTCCCGCACGACCTGCGCAAGACGGACCCCTACTGCGGATACGAGAACTACGAGTTCGACGTCCCCACCGCCGACAGCTGCGACGCCTACGGCCGCTTCCTCATCCGGCTCGAGGAGATGCGCCAGTCGCTGCGGATCGTCGAGCAGTGCATCGACCGGCTCGCCCCCGGACCGGTGATGGTCGCCGACAAGAAGATCGCCTGGCCGGCGCAGCTCGCGCTCGGTCCGGACGGGCTCGGCAACTCGCTCGACCACATCAAGAAGATCATGGGCACCTCCATGGAGGCCCTGATCCACCACTTCAAGCTGGTGACCGAGGGCTTCCGCGTCCCGGCCGGACAGACGTACACCGCCGTCGAGTCGCCCAAGGGCGAGCTCGGCGTCCATGTCGTCTCGGACGGCGGCACCCGCCCCTACCGGGTCCACTTCCGCGACCCGTCCTTCACCAATCTGCAGGCCATGGCGGCGATGTGCGAGGGCGGCCAGGTCGCCGACGTCATCGTCGCCGTCGCGTCCATCGACCCCGTGATGGGAGGCGTCGACCGGTGACCGAAACACGTCAGGAAGTCAGTCTGGGGATGCCGCAGCTCCCCGCCCCCGCCTACCCGGCCGAGGTGCGCGCCAGGCTCGAAGCGGACGCGAAGGAGGTGATCGCCCGCTACCCCGGCAGCCGCTCCGCGCTGCTTCCGCTGCTGCACCTGGTGCAGTCCGAGGAGGGCTACGTCACCCGCACGGGCATGGCGTTCTGCGCCGAGCTGCTCGGCCTCACCACCGCCGAGGTCACCGCGGTCGCCACCTTCTACACGATGTACCGGCGCAAGCCGAGCGGTGACTACCAGGTCGGTGTCTGCACCAACACGCTGTGCGCGGTGATGGGCGGCGACGCCATCTTCGACCGGCTCAAGGAGCACCTGGGCGTCGGCAACGACGGGCCCGACATGACAACCGAGGACGGCAAGGTCACCCTCGAACACATCGAGTGCAACGCGGCCTGCGACTTCGCTCCCGTGGTGATGGTCAACTGGGAGTTCTTCGACAACCAGACGCCCGAGAGCGCGACGCGCCTGGTCGACGACCTGATCGCCGGGCGCACCGTCGAACCCACCCGTGGCGCGCCCCTTTGCTCGTACAAGGAGACGTCCCGGATTCTCGCCGGCTTCCCCGATGAGCGCCCCGGCGCCGTCGAGGCGTCCGGCGGCGCGGGCCCCGCCTCGCTGATCGGCCTCCGGCTCGCCAGGGGCGAGGACCCGCACCCGAGGGTCGTCGCCCCGCGGGGCGAGTCCGGGCACGCCGATGCCCCGCAGGACCCGGAGCACCCGTCCGGCCCGGCAGGCGAGGAGGGAGAGTGATGACGTTGGCAACCGAAATCAACGACAACGGCAGCGGGGGCAGCCCCGAGAAGCTGCTCGTCCCCGTCCTCTCCGCCTTCTGGGACCAGCCGGAATCCTGGACCCTGGAGACCTACCGGCGTCACGAGGGGTACGAGGGTCTGCGCAAGGCCCTCGCCATGTCGCCGGACGACCTCATCGCGTACGTCAAGGACTCCGGTCTGCGCGGCCGCGGCGGCGCGGGCTTCCCCACCGGCATGAAGTGGCAGTTCATCCCGCAGGGCGACGGCAAACCGCACTATCTGGTGGTCAACGCCGACGAGTCGGAGCCCGGGACCTGCAAGGACATCCCGCTCCTCTTCGCCAACCCGCACAGCCTCATCGAGGGGATCGTGATCGCCTGCTACGCGATCCGTTCCTCGCATGCGTTCATCTATCTGCGCGGTGAAGTCGTCCCCGTACTGCGGCGGTTGCACGAGGCCGTGCGCGAGGCGTACGAGGCGGGCTTCCTCGGGACGAACATCCTGGGCTCGGGACTCGACCTGGAACTCACCGTGCACGCGGGCGCGGGCGCATACATCTGCGGTGAGGAGACCGCACTGCTCGACTCGCTCGAAGGGCGACGCGGCCAGCCCCGGCTGCGACCTCCCTTCCCCGCGGTCGCCGGTCTGTACGCCTGCCCCACTGTGGTGAACAACGTCGAGTCCATCGCCTCGGTTCCCGCGATCCTGAACCGGGGCAAGGACTGGTTCAAGTCGATGGGCAGCGAGAAGTCCCCGGGCTTCACGCTGTATTCGCTCAGCGGGCATGTTGCGAGCCCCGGCCAGTACGAGGCCCCGCTCGGCATCACGCTGCGCCAGCTGCTCGACATGAGCGGCGGCATGCGCCCCGGCCACCGGCTGAAGTTCTGGACCCCGGGCGGCTCCTCGACCCCGATGTTCACCGATGAGCACCTCGATGTGCCGCTCGACTACGAGGGCGTCGGCGCCGCCGGTTCCATGCTCGGCACCAAGGCGCTCCAGTGCTTCGACGAGACGACCTGCGTGGTGCGGGCCGTCACCCGCTGGACCGAGTTCTACGCCCATGAGTCCTGCGGGAAGTGCACACCGTGCCGCGAAGGCACCTACTGGCTGGTCCAGTTGCTCCGCGACATCGAGGCGGGCAAGGGACAGATGGCCGACCTCGACAAGCTGAACGACATCGCCGACAACATCAACGGCAAGTCCTTCTGCGCCCTCGGCGACGGCGCCGCCTCGCCGATCTTCTCCTCGCTGAAGTACTTCCGCGAGGAGTACGAGCAGCACATCACGGGCAAGGGCTGCCCCTTCGATCCCGCCAGGTCGACCGCCTGGGCCGACGACAAGAACGCTCACCAGGGGGTGAACGCATGACAGTCACCACGAGTGCGCCCTCCGGGGGCGGCGAGGCGGCCCTTCCGCCCGAGGACCTCGTCACGCTGACGATCGACGGCATCGAGATCAGCGTGCCCAAGGGCACCCTGGTCATCCGGGCCGCCGAACTCCTCGGCATCGAGATCCCGCGCTTCTGCGACCACCCGCTCCTCGACCCGGCCGGCGCCTGCCGGCAGTGCATCGTCGAGGTCGAGGGTCAGCGCAAGCCGATGGCGTCCTGCACCATCACCTGCACCGACGGCATGGTGGTGAGGTCGCAGCTCACCTCGCCCGTTGCCGAGAAGGCGCAGAAGGGTGTGATGGAGCTGCTGCTCATCAACCACCCGCTGGACTGCCCGGTCTGCGACAAGGGCGGTGAGTGCCCGCTGCAGAACCAGGCGATGTCGCACGGCGGCGCCGACTCGCGCTTCGACGGCAAGAAGCGCACGTTCGAGAAGCCCGTCCCGATCTCCACCCAGGTGCTGCTGGACCGTGAGCGGTGTGTGCTCTGCGCGCGCTGCACCCGGTTCTCCAACCAGGTGGCGGGCGACCCGATGATCGAGCTCCTGGAGCGCGGTGCGCTCCAGCAGGTCGGCACGGGCGAGGGAGACCCCTTCGAGTCGTACTTCTCCGGGAACACCATCCAGATCTGCCCGGTCGGAGCGCTGACCTCGGCGGCGTACCGGTTCCGCTCCCGGCCCTTCGACCTGGTGTCGTCCCCGTCGGTGTGCGAGCACTGCGCGGGCGGCTGCGCGACCCGTACCGACCACCGGCGCGGCAAGGTCATGCGGCGGCTGGCCGCCAACGACCCCGAGGTCAACGAGGAGTGGGTCTGCGACAAGGGCCGCTTCGGCTTCCGTTACGCGCAACAGCCAGGCCGGCTCACCACTCCGCTGGTACGCAACGCGGACGGCGTCCTGGAACCGGCGAGCTGGCCCGAGGCGCTGGACGCCGCGGCCGCCGGACTCGCCGCCGCACGCGGCAGGACGGGTGTCCTCACGGGCGGCCGGCTGACCGTCGAGGACGCGTACGCGTACAGCAAGTTCGCCCGGGTCGCGCTGGACACGAACGACGTCGACTTCCGGGCCCGGGTGCACAGCAGCGAGGAGGCCGACTTCCTGGCCGCCCGCGTGGCCGGGCGCGGCCGGGACCTGGACGGCACAGGTGTCACGTACACCTCGCTGGAGAAGGCCCCGACGGTGCTGCTGGTCGGGTTCGAGTCGGAGGAGGAGGCGCCCGGCGTCTTCCTGCGGCTGCGCAAGGCGAACCGTAAGCACGGACAGCGCACGTTCGCCGTCGCCTCGCACGCCACGCGCGGCCTCACGAAGGCGGGCGGCACACTGCTTCCCGCCGCCCCCGGCACCGAGACCGAGTGGCTGGACGCGATCGCGGGCGGCGTCGGACTCGACGGCGACGGAGCCGAGGCGGCCGAGGCGCTGCGCGGCGGGGGCACCGTGATCGTGGTCGGTGAGCGGCTGGCGGCCGTGCCGGGCGGGCTCACCGCCGCGGTACGGACAGCCACCGCGACCGGGGCCACGCTGGTGTGGATTCCGCGCCGGGCCGGCGAGCGCGGTGCGGTGGAGGCGGGCGCGCTTCCGTCGCTGCTGCCCGGCGGCCGTCCGGCGACCGACCCGAGGGCCAGGGACGAGGTGGCGGCCGTCTGGGGCGTTGCCGAGCTCCCGTCCCGCTTCGGCCGTGACACCGGCCAGATCGTGGAGGCCGCGGCCACCGGTGAACTGGGCGCGCTGGTCGTCGCCGGGGTCGAGACCGTGGACCTGCCGGACCCGGCACGGGCCCTGGAGGCTCTGGACCAGGTCGGCTTCCTGGTCTCGCTGGAGCTGCGGCCCAGCGAGGTGACCGAGCGGGCCGATGTGGTCTTCCCGGTCGCCGCGGTGGCCGAGAAGTCCGGCACCTTCCTCAACTGGGAAGGCAGGGCGCGGATGTTCGAGGCGGCGCTGAAGCCCGAGCAGATGACGCGGACGCTCGCGCCGACCGATGCGCGGGTGCTGCACATGCTGGCCGATGCGCTGGCCCACGCCGGGGGCGCTGGTGGCGCCAGTCACTTCGCGCTGCCGGATCTGAAGTCCGTACGCCGTGAGCTGGACCGGCTCGGCGGCTGGACCGGTACGCACGCCACCGACCCGAACGAGCCGGCACAGCCTCTGCCCAGGCCCGGCGACGGCGAGGCGGTCCTCGCGGGCCACCGGATGCTGCTCGACCTGGGCCGGCTCCAGGAGGGCGACGACGCACTGGCCGGCACCCGGCACGCCTCGGTCGCCCGGCTCTCCGCCGTCACCGCGGCCGAGACGGGCGTGAAGGACGGCGATCTGCTGGCCGTCACCGGCCCGGCGGGCAGCGTCGAACTCCCGTTGAAGGTCACCGACATGCCGGACCGGGTGGTCTGGGTGCCGCTGAACTCCGTCGGGCAGGGTATCCCGGCCGACACCGGCGCCCAGCCCGGCGGCCCGGTCCGGATCGGCCCCGCCGCACCGGGCACTCCCGACGTAACACCGGAGGTGGGGGCGTGACTGCCTTCGCTCAACTGGCCGCGGCACCGCACAGTGCCGTACTCGCCGCCGAGGATCTGTCGATGTTCGGCTCCGACCCGTGGTGGCTCGTCGTCATCAAGGCGGTGTTCTGCTTCGCGTTCCTGATGGTGACCGTGCTCTTCTCCATCGTGTGGGAGCGCAAGGTCGTCGCCTGGATGCAGCTGCGCATCGGCCCCAACCGGCACGGCCCCTGGGGCATGCTCCAGTCGCTCGCCGACGGCATCAAGCTGATGCTGAAGGAAGACGTCGTCGTCAAGCGCGCCGACAAGGTCGTGTACGTGCTCGCGCCGATCGTCGCCGCCATCCCCGCGTTCATGGCGATCGCGGTGATTCCGTTCGGCCCGTCCGACAACGAGGTCTCGATCTTCGGGCACCGTACGGCGATGCAGCTCACCGACCTGCCGATCGCGATGCTCTACATCCTCGCGGTCGCCTCGGTCGGGATCTACGGCATCGTGCTGGCGGGCTGGTCGTCCGGATCGACGTACCCGCTCCTCGGCGGTCTGCGCTCGTGCGCACAGATGATCAGTTACGAGATCGCGATGGGCGCCGCGTTCGCCTCGGTCTTCCTCTACTCCGGGTCGATGTCGACCTCGAAGATCGTGGAGGCGCAGCAGGACCGCTGGTTCATCATCCTGCTGCCGGTCTCCTTCATCATCTACATCGTCACGATGGTCGGTGAGACCAACCGGGCCCCGTTCGACATGCCGGAGTCCGAGGGCGACCTGGTCGGCGGCTTCAACACCGAGTACTCATCGATCAAGTTCGCAATGTTCATGCTCGCCGAGTACGTCAACATGGTCACCGTCTCCGCGGTCTCCACCACTCTGTTCCTGGGCGGCTGGCGGGCCCCGTGGCCGATCAGCACCTTCTGGGAGGGCGCGAACCACGGCTGGTGGCCGATGCTCTGGTTCGTCATCAAGGTCCAGCTGCTGCTGTTCTTCTTCATCTGGCTGCGCGGCACGCTGCCCCGGGTCCGCTACGACCAGCTGATGAAGCTCGGCTGGAAGGTCCTGATCCCGGTCTCCGTGGTCTGGCTGATGCTGGTCGCGACGGTACGGGCGCTGCGCAACGAGGGGTACGACTTCTCGAAGATCGTGCTGTACGTGGCCGGGGCCGTGATCGCGATCCTGCTGATCTCCTTCGTCGCCGACATCTTCCGCGACAAGAAGGGGCGCGCCGCCGAGGCGGACGCGGGACCGGAGCCGGAGTTCGACCCGATGGCGGGCGGATTCCCGGTGCCGCCGCTGCCCGGACAGACCCTGCCGCCGGTGCCGCGCCGCAGGCCGCGCAGCGAGCGGGAGCTCGTTGTCAGTGGTGGGTCGGACACTGAGAGTGACGGAAATTCGAGTGACGGAAAGGAGGCTGACGGTGTCTGAGTCATCAGAGCCCTCGGGGGAGAAGTTCCAGAACCCTGTCGCCGGCTTCGGCGTGACCTTCAAGGCCATGTTCAAGAAGCGGCTGACCGAGCAGTATCCGGAAACGCAGAAGGTGACGGCGCCGCGCTTCCACGGCCGGCATCAGCTCAACCGTCACCCGGACGGTCTGGAGAAGTGCGTCGGCTGCGAGCTGTGCGCCTGGGCCTGTCCGGCGGACGCGATCTATGTGGAGGGCGCGGACAACACCGACGAGGAGCGCTACTCCCCGGGTGAGCGCTACGGCCGCGTCTACCAGATCAACTACGCGCGCTGCATTCTCTGCGGACTGTGCATCGAGGCATGCCCGACCCGGGCGCTGACGATGACCAATGAGTTCGAGCTCGCCAACACCACCCGCGAGAGCCTCATCTACACCAAGGACGAGCTGCTCGCGGGCCTGGAGGAGGGCATGGTCGACAGTCCGCACGCGATCTACCCCGGGATGGACGAGCAGGACTACTACCGGGGGCTGGTCACCGAGGCCGCTCCCGGTACGGAGCGCCAGGCCGCGGTCTCCAAGGGCGAGTCCGAGCAGGACAACGGACGCGGCTCGGCGCAGGAGGTGGGCGCATGACCGGCCTGGCCGCAGCGGCCTCCCAGACCTCGACCGGTGAGGCCTTCCAGTTCTGGGTGCTCGGCACCGTCGCCGTGATCGGCGCGCTGTCCACCGTACTGATGAAAAAGGCCGTGCACAGTGCTCTGAGCCTCGCCGGGACCATGATCGTCCTGGCGGTGTTCTACCTCGCCAACGGTGCCTACTTCCTGGGCGTCGTCCAGATCATCGTCTACACCGGCGCGATCATGATGCTGTTCCTCTTCGTGGTCATGCTCGTAGGTGTCACGGCGGCCGACTCGCTGAAGGAGACCCTCAAGGGCCAGCGCTGGCTGGCCGCGGGCTGCGGGATCGGCTTCGGCGTCCTGCTGATCGCGGGCATCGGCAACGCCTCGCTGAACAGCTTCAACGGGCTCGGCACCGCCAACGCCGCGCACGGCGGAAACGTCGAGGGGCTGGCCAGCCTCATCTTCACCAAGTACGTCTTCGCCTTCGAGATCACCGGCGCCCTGCTGATCACGGCGACGGTCGGCGCGATGGTGCTCACCCACCGGGAGCGCACCGAACGGGCCAAGACCCAGCGGGAGATGTCCGAGGAGCGCGTACGCGGCAAGCAACTGCCGCCGCTGCCCGCCCCCGGTGTCTACGCCCGGCACAACGCCGTCGACATCCCGGGTCTGCTCCCGGACGGCACACCGTCCGAGCTCACCGTCATGCAGACGCTGCGCAATCGCGGGCAGATCCGCGATGTGTCGAACGAGTCGCTGGACCAGCTCAAGGCGCTGGAGCAGCGCTCCGAGGAGCGGCTCGGCCGTGACAACGAAGATGAGGAGGTCGCCAAGTGAATCCGGTCAACTACCTCTATCTCGCCGCCCTGTTGTTCACCATCGGTGCGGCCGGGGTGCTGATCAGGCGGAACGCGATCGTGGTGTTCATGTGCGTGGAGCTGATGCTCAACGCCTGCAACCTCGCGTTCGTGACCTTCTCCCGGATGCACGGCAATCTCGACGGGCAGATCATCGCCTTCTTCACGATGGTCGTCGCCGCCGCCGAGGTCGTGGTCGGGCTCGCGATCATCGTGTCGGTGTTCCGTTCCCGCCACTCGGCCTCGGTCGACGACGCCAGCCTGATGAAGCTGTAAGGGGACGTTGAATCGTGGAGAACCTGATTGCGCTGCTCGTCGCGGCGCCTCTGCTCGGAGCTGCGGTCCTGCTCTGCGGCGGCCGACGGCTGGACCGTGCCGGACACTGGGTCGGCACCCTGCTCGCCGCCGTGTCGTTCGTCATCGGTGTCGTGCTCTTCCTCGACATGCTGGGGAAGGGCGCGGAGGACCGGGCGCTGCACCAGAAGCTGTTCAGCTGGATTCCGGTCGAGGGCTTCCAGGCCGATGTGGCCTTCCAGCTCGACCAGTTGTCGATGACGTTCGTGCTGCTGATCACCGGTGTGGGCACGCTGATCCACATCTACTCGATCGGCTACATGGCGCACGACGAGCGCCGGCGCCGCTTCTTCGGCTATCTGAACCTCTTCCTCGCGGCGATGCTGATCCTGGTCATCGCCGACAACTACCTGCTGCTGTACGTAGGGTGGGAGGGCGTCGGTCTGGCGTCGTACCTGCTGATCGGCTTCTGGCAGCACAAGCCCAGCGCGGCGACGGCCGCCAAGAAGGCATTCCTGGTCAACCGGGTCGGCGACATGGGCCTGTCGATCGCGATCATGCTGATGTTCACCACATTCGGCACCTTCGCCTTCGGGCCCGTCCTGGGGGCGACCGGTCAGACGAGCGAGGGCAAGCTGACGGCGATCGGCCTGATGCTGCTGCTCGCGGCCTGCGGCAAGTCGGCCCAGGTGCCGCTGCAGTCCTGGCTCGGTGACGCGATGGAGGGCCCGACCCCGGTCTCGGCCCTCATCCACGCCGCGACCATGGTGACCGCGGGTGTCTACCTCATCGTCCGGTCCGGCGCGATCTTCAACGCGGCGCCGGACGCACAGCTGGCCGTCGTGGTCGTCGGCGCGGTCACGCTGCTCTTCGGTGCGATCGTCGGTTGTGCGAAGGACGACATCAAGAAGGCCCTCGCCGGGTCGACGATGTCGCAGATCGGCTACATGATCCTGGCCGCCGGGCTCGGTCCGATCGGCTACGTCTTCGCGATCATGCACCTGGTGACGCACGGCTTCTTCAAGGCCGGGCTCTTCCTCGGCGCCGGTTCGGTCATGCACGGCATGAACGACGAGGTCGACATGCGGAAGTTCGGCGGCCTCAGGAAGTACATGCCGGTCACCTTCATCACCTTCGGCCTCGGCTATCTGGCGATCATCGGGTTCCCCGGTCTGTCCGGCTTCTTCTCCAAGGACAAGATCATCGAGGCGGCCTTCGCCAAGGGCGGCACCGAGGGCTGGATCCTCGGCTCGGTAGCCCTGCTGGGCGCCGCGATCACCGCGTTCTACATGACGCGCGTGATGCTGCTGACATTCTTCGGCGAGAAGCGCTGGCAGCCCGACGCGGAGGGTCATGAGCCGCATCCGCACGAGTCCCCGAAGTCGATGACCATCCCCATGATCATCCTGGCGTTCGGGTCGGTCTTCGCCGGAGGCTTCTTCTCCATCGGTGACCGCTTCCTGAACTGGCTGGAGCCGGTCACCAAACACAGCCACGGAGACTCCCCGGTCGGCGCCACGACCGTCACCGCCGCCACCATGGTGGTGCTCGTCATCGGCGTCGCCATCGCCTGGGCGATGTACGGGCGCCGGCCGGTACCGGTCGTCGCCCCGCGCGGCTCGCTGCTCACCCGGGCCGCCCGCCGCGATCTCCTCCAGGACGACTTCAACCATGTGGTCCTGGTCCGCGGCGGCGAGCACCTCACCCGCTCCCTGGTGTACGTCGACCACACCCTGGTCGACGGCGTCGTCAACGGCACGGCTGCCTCGATGGGTGGGCTCTCCGGCCGGCTGCGCAAGCTGCAGAACGGCTACGCCCGCTCCTACGCGGTCTCGATGTTCGGCGGTACGGCGGTCGTCATCGCCGCGACCCTGCTGATGAGGGCGGTCTGATCACATGTCCTTTCCCCTCCTGACAGCGACGGCGGCGCTCCCGGCGATCGGTGCGATCGCCACCGCCGCCGTCCCGGCCGCCCGGCGCACCACCGCCAAATGGGTGGCGCTGCTCTTCTCACTGGCCACGCTCGTACTGGCGGGCATCGCGCTCGCCCGCTTCGAGCCCGGCGGCGCCCGCTACCAGCTCACCGAATCGCACGCCTGGATCAAGGACTTCGGCGTCCGGTACGAACTGGGCGTGGACGGCATCGGGCTGGCGCTCATGGCGCTCACCGCCCTGCTGATCCCCTTCGTCATCCTGGCCGGCTGGCACGACGCCGACCCCCTGGAGACCAAGTCCTCGCGCTGGCGGCCGACTCAGGGCTTCTTCGCCCTGATCCTGATGGTCGAAGCGATGGTGATCCTCTCCTTCGAGGCCACCGACGTCTTCCTCTTCTACATCCTCTTCGAAGCCATGCTCATCCCGATGTACTTCCTCATCGGCGGCTTCGGGGACCGGGCACACGCCGGCAGCGACGAGAACGCGGCGGCGCAACGCTCCTACGCCGCCGTCAAGTTCCTCCTCTACAACCTGGTCGGCGGCCTCATCATGCTGGCCGCCGTGATCGGCCTGTACGTGGTCGCGGGGACGTTCTCGCTCTCCGAGATCGCCGAGGCCCGGGCGAGCGGCTCGCTCTCCATGGCGACCGGCACGGAGCGCTGGCTCTTCCTCGGGTTCTTCTTCGCCTTCGCGGTGAAGGCCCCGCTGTGGCCGCTGCACACCTGGCTGCCCAACGCCATGGGTGAGGCGACCTCCCCGGTCGCCGTTCTGATCACCGCGGTCGTGGACAAGGTCGGCACATTCGCGATGCTCCGCTTCTGCCTCCAGCTCTTCCCGGAGGCCAGCAAGTGGGCGACGCCGGTGATCGTCGTCCTGGCGCTGATCAGCATCGTGTACGGGGCGCTGCTCGCCGTCGGCCAGCGCGACATCAAGCGGCTGATCGCCTATGCGTCGATCTCGCACTTCGGCTTCATCATCCTGGGCATCTTCGCGATGACCAGCCAGGGCCAGTCGGGCGCCACGCTCTACATGGTCAACCACGGGATCTCGACCGCCGCGCTGATGCTGGTGGCGGGCTTCCTGATCACCCGGCGCGGTTCACGGCTCATCGCCGACTACGGCGGGGTGCAGAAGGTGGCGCCGGTCCTGGCCGGCACCTTCCTGATCGGCGGTCTGGCCACCCTTTCGCTGCCCGGGCTCGCCCCGTTCGTCAGCGAGTTCCTGGTCCTCGTCGGCGCGTTCAGCGCGTATCCGGCGGCGGGCATCATCGCCACGACCGGCATCGTGCTCGCCGCGCTGTACGTCCTCGTCCTCTACCAGCGGACGATGACCGGCCCGGTGAAGGCCGAAGTCCAGGGCATGGCGGACCTCAAGGTCCGAGAGCTGGCGGTGGCCCTCCCGCTGATCGCGCTGCTGCTCTTCCTGGGTGTCTATCCGAAGCCGCTGACGGAGATCGTCAACCCGGCGGTGCAGCACACCATGTCGGACGTCCAGAAGAAGGACCCCCAGCCTGAGGTGGAGGCCGCCAAGTGAGCGCAACAGCTGTCCACAGCCTGTGGACAATGGCGGGCGGGGTGACATCGGCCGCCCCGGCCGAGAAGTTCAAGGCACCGGTCATCGAGTACGCCCAGCTGGCCCCGGTCCTCATTGTGATCGGTGTCGCCGTCGTGGGCGTACTCGTCGAGGCCTTCGTGCCGCGCCGGGCCCGCTACTACACGCAGGTCTTCCTGACGGTCGTCGCCCTCGCCGCCGCGTTCGCCGCGGTCATCGGCCTGGCGGCCGGGGGGTACGGCACGACGAAGGCGCACATCGCCGCGATGGGCGCCATCGCGATCGACGGGCCGACACTCTTCCTGCAGGGCACCATCCTGCTGACCTCACTGGTCGCCGTCTTCACCTTCGCCGAGCGGCGGCTCGACCCCGCCGCGCACGGCAACCACGTCGACTCGTTCGCCGCACAGGCCGCGTCGGTCCCCGGCAGTGACAGTGAGAAGGCCGCAGTCAGGGCCGGATTCACCACCACCGAGGTCTTCCCGCTGGTTCTCTTCTCGGTGGCCGGCATGCTGGTCTTCCCGGCGGCCAACGATCTGCTGACGCTCTTCGTGGCCCTGGAGGTCTTCTCCCTCCCGCTCTACCTCCTGTGCGCCGTCGCCCGCCGCAAGCGGCTGATGTCGCAGGAGGCCGCGGTGAAGTACTTCCTGCTCGGCGCCTTCTCGTCGGCGTTCCTGCTCTTCGGGATCGCCCTGCTGTACGGGTACGCGGGCTCCGTCTCGTACGCCACCATCGCGAACGTGGTCGACGGCTCCGTCACCCAGATCGACCCGGCGCTCGCCGACACCATGGGCAACGACGCGCTGCTCCTGATCGGCGGGGCGATGATCCTGACCGGTCTGCTCTTCAAGGTCGGCGCCGTCCCGTTCCACATGTGGACGCCGGACGTCTACCAGGGCGCCCCGACCCCGGTCACCGGGTTCATGGCCGCGGCCACCAAGGTCGCCGCCTTCGGTGCGCTGCTGCGTCTGCTCTACGTGGTGCTGCCGGGCCTCGCCTGGGACTGGCGCCCTGTCATGTGGGCCGTCGCGATCGTCACGATGCTGGGCGGTGCGATCGTCGCCATCACCCAGACCGACATCAAGCGGCTGCTCGCATACTCCTCGATCGCACACGCCGGCTTCATCCTCGCCGGTGTCATCGCGACCACCCCGGACGGCATCTCGTCGGTCCTCTTCTACCTGGGCGCGTACTCCTTCGTGACGGTCGGCGCGTTCGCCGTCGTCACCCTGGTGCGCGACGCGGGCGGCGAGGCGACGCATCTGTCGAAGTGGGCCGGGCTCGGCCGGCGCTCGCCGCTGGTCGCCGCGGTCTTCGCGGTGTTCCTGCTGGCCTTCGCCGGTATCCCGCTCACCTCAGGGTTCTCCGGAAAGTTCGCCGTCTTCAAGGCTGCGGCGGACGGCGGTGCGGGCGGCCTGGTCGTGGTCGGTGTGATCTCGTCGGCGATCGCCGCGTTCTTCTACATCCGGGTCATCGTGCTGATGTTCTTCAGCGAGCCGAAGGCGGACGGCCCGACGGTCGCCGTCCCGTCCCCGCTGACGATGACGACGATCGGGGTCGGGGTCGCGGTCACGCTGGTGCTGGGCCTGGCCCCGCAGTACTTCCTGGACCTGGCGAGCCAGGCGGGAGTGTTCGTGAGGTAGCACACACGCACACAGCTGGGACAACGCCGGACGGGCCCGAGAAGTCAAGCCCGTCCGGCGTTGTCGTAGGCGGCGCCTATCGTGGCAGGGGACGGCGGCAGGACAGAACGGCACGACTTCGGGGGACAGGGCAATGGGCGCGACGGGCGGGACCATGGATGTGACCGAGAACGACGCGCGGCAGACGCTGCACAGGGTGTTCGGGTACGAGGCGTTCCGCGGCGAGCAGGAAGCGATCGTCGATCATGTGGTGGCGGGCGGGGACGCCGTCGTGCTCATGCCGACCGGTGGCGGAAAGTCCCTCTGCTACCAGATCCCCGCCCTGGTCAGAGCCGGTACAGGCATCGTCATCTCACCCCTGATCGCCCTGATGCAGGACCAGGTGGACGCGCTGCGGGCGCTCGGTGTGCGGGCCGGCTTCATCAACTCCACGCAGGATTTCGACGAGCGCCGCTCGATGGAGGCCCAGTTCGTCGCCGGCGAGCTCGACCTGCTCTATCTGGCCCCGGAGCGGCTCCGCCTGGACACCACGCTCGGCCTGCTCTCCCGTGGCGAGATCTCCGTCTTCGCGATCGACGAGGCGCACTGCGTGGCCCAGTGGGGCCACGACTTCCGCCCGGACTATCTGGCCCTCTCCGTCCTCGGCGAGCGCTGGCCCGACGTACCGCGCATCGCCCTGACGGCCACCGCGACCAACGCCACGCACCAGGAGATCACGCAGCGCCTGGGCATGCCCGACGCGAAGCACTTCGTCGCCAGCTTCGACCGGCCCAACATCCAGTACCGGATCGTGCCGAAGGCCGACCCGAAGAAGCAGCTGCTCTCCTTCCTGAAGGAGGAGCACGCCGGGGACGCGGGCATCGTCTACTGCCTGTCACGCAACTCGACCGAGAAGACCGCCGAGTATCTCTGCCGCAACGGCATCGAGGCCGTCCCGTACCACGCCGGTCTGGACGCGGGCACACGCGCCGTCCACCAGTCCCGCTTCCTGCGTGAGGAGGGCCTGGTCGTCGTCGCGACCATCGCCTTCGGCATGGGCATCGACAAGCCGGACGTACGCTTCGTCGCCCACCTGGACCTGCCGAAATCGGTCGAGGGCTACTACCAGGAGACCGGCCGCGCCGGGCGTGACGGGCTGTCGTCCACGGCCTGGATGGCGTACGGACTCCAGGACGTGGTCCAGCAGCGCAAGCTCATCCAGGGCGGCGAGGGCGACGAGGCGTTCCGCCGTCGCGCGGCCTCCCACCTCGACTCGATGCTGGCCCTGTGCGAGACGGTCCAGTGCCGCCGCGCCCAGCTCCTGACGTACTTCGGCCAGGAGCCCACCGCGGCGACCTGCGGCAACTGCGACACCTGCCTCACCCCGCCCGAGACCTGGGACGGCACGGTGGTCGCGCAGAAGCTGTTGTCGACCGTCGTGCGGCTGAAGCGGGAGCGAGGGCAGAAGTTCGGTGCGGGCCAGATCATCGACATCCTGCTCGGCCGCAAGACGGCGAAGGTCATCCAGTTCGATCATGACCAGCTATCGGTCTTCGGTATCGGCGAGGAGCTGGCCGAGGCCGAATGGCGCGGAGTGGTACGGCAGTTGCTCGCCCAGGGGCTGATCGCGGTCGAGGGCGAGTACGGCACGCTGGTGCTGACTCAGGAGAGCGGCTCGGTGCTCGGCCGGGAGCGCGAGGTGCTGCTGCGCAAGGAGGCGCCGAAGCCCGCGTCGCGCTCTACGAAGGGCGAACGCAAGGCGAAGTCCCAGGCGGCCGCCGTCGAGCTGGCGCCCGGGGCTGTCCCGGTGTTTGAAGCGCTGCGGGCCTGGCGCGGCGCCCAGGCGAAGGAACAGGGCGTCCCGGCGTACGTCATCTTTCACGACGCGACGCTGCGCGAGATCGCCACGGTGCGGCCGGACTCGGTGGCAGGGCTGGGCGGCATCAGCGGCCTGGGCGAGAAGAAGCTGGCGACGTACGGGGAGGGGGTGCTGGAGGTGCTCGCGTCGTTCGGAGAGGCGGAGGCGGAGGCGGCGGCACCGGAAGCCGGATCGGTCCCGGCACCGGGCCCCGTACTGGGCCCGGCTGCTGCCCCCGCGCCGGTGTCCTTCGGCGACGACTCGGAGTTCGGCTGGGACGAGGAGCCGCCGGAGTACGAGTGAGTGCCGGGTCCGGCGGCGGTCGCCGGTCTACTCCGGGGCCGCCGCCCGGCGCCGCGAGACGATCGCGGTGAGATCGAGATCGACGGGGAAGGGGACGGAGACCTTCATCCGGTCGTGGAAGATGCCGGTGGAGGTGTAGGCGCCGGTCGATGGCTCCAGCTCGAAGACGTAGACCACCGCCCGGCCGTCCTGGTTCTCCACCCGCCAGTAGTGGGGGATCCGCGCCCGCGCGTACTTCACGGGCTTGGTTTCCCGGTCCCGGGTCAGGGATTCTTCGGACACGACCTCGACCGCCAACAGCACCGTCTCGGCGGGGAACCGTGTCTGCCGCAGACTCTCGACCGCGTCCGCCCGCACGACGACCACATCGGGTTCGGGCCGGTTCTGCCAGTCGACATCGATGGTGAATTCGCGAAAGACTTCCAAGTCGAGCGGTGCGAGTGACTGCAGTTGCCACTTGAGATAGTCGATCGCACGCTCGTGGAATACGGTCTGCGGACTCACGAAAACAAGGCTCCCGTCGATCAGCTCCGTGTGCGGAGGCAGATTCGGGAGTGTGTCCAGGTCATCGGCGGTCCAGCCGCCCACGGGCGGAACCGCCCACCTCGGCTTGTTGGCCTCGGGGCCGACGCTCATCAGTGCTCCCATGTGCGGAAGTCTCGCGGGTCTGTCCAGCGTATCCGCCGGGAACCGGTTCCGAATCGCGCGAACAGGTGAACCAATCGAGCGCCATTGACGGCCGCGCTCCGGCAGGGGCGCGGCCGTCGACGGGCAGGTGTCATGCGGACGGCACGATCCGTCCCGTGACCTCGCCGAGGCCGACCCGTGTGCCGTCCGGGCCCGGTGCCCAGGCCGTCATCGTCACCGTGTCGCCGTCCTCCAGGAACGTCCGCTTGCCGTCCGGGAGGTCCAGCGGGTCGCGGCCGTTCCAGGTCAGCTCCAGGAGCGAGCCGCGCTGTCCGGGCTCGGCGCCGCTGACCGTGCCGGAGCCGTACAGATCACCGGTGCGCAGCGACGCGCCGTTCACCGTCATCTGGGCCAGCATCTGGGCCGCCGTCCAGTACATGGTGGCGAACGGCGGTTCGGCGACCGGCTGTCCGTTGATCGCGACGGAGATCCGCAGATCGAGGCCGCCGGCCTCCTCCTCGCCCGCGTCCTCCAGGTAGGGGAGCAACGGGAAGTCGCGGGCCGGGGGTGCGATCCGGGCCGCCTCCAGGGCTTCGAGCGGGGTCACCCATGCGGATACGGACGTGGCGAAGGACTTGCCGAGGAACGGGCCGAGCGGGACGTACTCCCAGGCCTGGATGTCCCGTGCCGACCAGTCGTTGAGCAGCGAGAGTCCGAAGACATGGTCGCGGAAGTCGCCGAGCGGGACCGGACGGCCCTGCTCGGAGCCGACTCCGACGACGAAGCCGACCTCGGCCTCGATGTCGAGCTTGATGGAAGGACCGAAGACGGGGGCCGCGTCGGCGGGCGTCTTGCGCTGGCCGGACGGGCGCACCACATCCGTGCCGGAGACGACGACGGTGCCGGACCTGCCGTGGTAGCCGATCGGGAGGTGCTTCCAGTTGGGCGTCAGCGCGTCACCGTTCGGCCGGAAGATCTTTCCGACGTTGGTGGCGTGGTTCTCGCTCGCGTAGAAGTCGACGTAGTCCGCGACCTCGTACGGCAGATGGAGCGTCACGGACTCGACCGGGTGCAGCAGCGGTTCGATGTCCGCGCGGTGTGCCGGGACCGTCAGCCACGCGGTCAGCGCCCGTCGGACGTCCCGCCAGGCGGTGCGGCCGGCGGCCAGCAGCGCGGTCAGGTCCGGCTGGGCGAGAAGCTGCGCGTAGGGCGATCCGAGTGCGTGCGCCGCCGCTCCGGCGTCCAGTACGTGGCTGCCGATGCGGACGCCGACCCGGCGGTCCTCGGGGTGGTCGGGGGTGGAGAACACACCGTACGGAAGGTTGTGCGGACCGAAGGGGTCGCCCTCGGCCAGATCGAGCGGGCTGCTCTGCTCGGGCATGTGTTGCTGCCTCGCTTTCCAGGTCGCTTGGGGGACACGTTACGTCGGTGTTGCTACCCCGCGGGAGTGTCCCAACTGCTCCTGATGCCCGGAAAGTTCCGCCGTGCCCCCTGCTGTACAGGGGGCACGGCGGTGGGTTCACCCGGCCGTGCGCGGGATCCGCTTCTCCCAGGTCCGGTGGAAGACGACCTCGCCGCCGTCCTTGCACAGCACTTCGTCGGACGTGATGAAGTCGGTGTCGTCCGCACTGATTTCGGACCGGGTCTCGATCCGTACGTCCCACGCCATGTCCGGCCGGTGCAGCCGGATCGACCAGTCGGAGCGGGTGCGTGCGGAGAGCGGGTCGTTCTCCTGGATCGTGTACGTCTCCACGGCGTCCTCGGTGAATTCCAGGCCGTCCGGGTAGACGCGGGTGCCGCCGTAGCGCGGGTCGACCTCCAGCCGCCATTCGCCCTTGGCGACATCGCGGACCACCAGGCGCTCGGGGCGCTGTTCGTCGAGCATCACCGGGTGGACGACGCCGAGCGGCTCCGACTGCTCCGGCTCCTCGAACCGGATCGCGGGGTCCTCGGTGTGCCGGCGCACCGGCAGTTCGACGAAGCTGCCGTCGGCGTCCAGGGTGAAGCCGACCGACTCGGCCTGCGGCCAGATCCATGGCCAGTACGAGGAGGAGACCGCGAGCCTGATCCGGTGGCCGGGCGGGAAGGTGTGCCCGATGCCGTTCAGGTCGAAGGTCACGTCCTCGGTCCCGCCCACCGGCCAGTCGTCCGCACGGTCGCGGCCGTGCCGTGCGGAGAGGTTGAGCGCGCCGCGGGTCACCAGGGTGGAGGAGCCGTCCGGTGCGACGTCGCAGAGCCGGGCGATCGCCTGGCCGCGTGGCACGTCCATCCGGATGCGCAGCTTCACCCGGGGGCGGCCCAGGATCTCGATCGGGGCGTCCTCGACCGGGAACTCGAAGCAGACCGACTTGGCGTCCTCGTCGCGCTGGTCGGGCGGCAGGTCGGCGTCGTTGCCGAACGGGAAGAAGCGCCCGGCGTCCAGCCCGGTCTGCTGGGGCGAGTCGACGATCTGCGGACCGCCCTGGAGGGCGTACGCGACCGGTGCGATGTTCTCCGAGGGCCAGCTGGTCTCACCGACCCAGCGGCCGGGCAGTGTCTCGTACACCGTGGCGGGCCGGTGGGACTCGCTGATCCAGGACCGCAGCAAGGGCTCGGCCATGATGCCGGTGTCCTTGTCCTTCAGGTGCTGGTCCCACCAGCGCAGCGTCTCCTGGAGGAAGCCGATCGCCGGACCGGGCGGCAGACCCCGGTCGGGGTACTGGTGCGACCAGGGCCCGATCAGCCCGCGGACCTTGTCCGGGCCGAGGTTTTCGACGAGCCGCAGGACGGTGTCGCGGTACGGGTCGTGCCAGCCGCCCACCGCGAGGACGTTCGCTGTGATCGCGGAGTAGTCCTCACAGACGCTGCCGTGCTTCCAGTAGTCGTCGCGGGTCTGGTGCGCCAGCCAGGTGTGGATGAATGGTTCGACCGTTTCCAGCCGCTTCAGCCACATGTCCTTCCAGCCCTCGCCGACCTGTGCCGGATCCGGCGGCCGGGCGACGAAGGCCAGCATGGTGGCCGCCCAGGCGTGCATGTCGACGGCGAGGACCGAGCCGCCCATGTAGTGGACGTCGTTGTCGTAGCGGTCGTCGGTCGAGCAGACGGTGACGACGGCCTTCAGCGGCTCGGGGGCCAGCGCCGCGATCTGGAGCGAGTTGAAGCCGCCCCAGGAGATGCCGAACATGCCGACCCGGCCGGAGCACCATTCCTGCTCGGCCAGCCAGTGGATGACGGCGACCCCGTCGGCCAGCTCCGTCGCGTCGTACTCGTCGCCCGGCATCCCCTCGCTGTTGCCGTGTCCCCGTACGTCCACCCGGACGGAGGCGTAGCCGTGTCCCGCGTACCAGGGGTGGCGCTGCCAGTCGCGCGGCGCCGTCCAGTCGCTCAGCCGGTACGGCAGATACTCGAGGAGTGCGGGGACGGGTTCGTCGGTGACGGGCCGCCAGATCCGGGCGTAGAGCCGGGTGCCGTCCGGCAGCGGAATGTAGACGTCCTCACGGGTGGTGTCATACGGATACGTGGTGCGGATGTGCATGGCGGTACCTCAGTGGACGGGGTGCATGGTGCGCTTGAGCCAGGGTGCGGCGGCGATGACGGCCACACCGGCCACCACCGCGATTGCGCCATTGACACCGAAGTAGGCGGGGTTGGAGACCTCGCCGTACAGCTTCACGACTTGGGCCTGGATGCCGTTGGCGAGGGCCAGCGAGAGGAACCAGAGCGCCATGGTCTGGCTGGCGAACGCCTTGGGCGCGAGCTTCGTGGTCGCGGACATGCCGGAGGTCTCCAGCAGGATGTCGCCGAGACCGAGCAGCAGATACGAGCCGACGATCCACCAGGCGGCCATCTTGTAGGTGTCGCCCGAGTGCCCGGAGGTCGGCAGCACCATCAGCAGGAACGACAGTCCGCCGAGGATCACCCCGATCGCGATCTTGTTGGAGGCGTGCGGCTGACGCGGGCCCATCCGGGCCCAGACGGCGGCGACCACCGGGGCGAGCGCGACCTCGAAGGCGCCGAGCGCGGAGGCGTACCAGCTCGCCGGGAAGTGGAAGCCGAGGATCTCGGTGCGGGCGTTGGTCGACGCGAGCAGAATCATCGTCGAGTACGCCTGGAAGAGGATGAAGTTGAAGACGACGGAGGCCAGGAACAGCACCACGTACGGGCGCAGCCTGCCGCGTTCCTCGCTGGTGACCCGCCGGCTGCGGAACATCACCACGAAGTACACGACCGGTGCGATCACCGAGATGAGGGTGAGCAGGTCGACGAAACGGTCCATGGTCAGCCACCCCGCAAGGGCCAGCGCGGTGGCGACGGCGGCGACCACGACGGCACCGGCCACGATCAGCCGGACGGCGCGGCGCATCGGCTCCGGAGCCAGCGCGAATTCGGCGCTGTGCTTTCGCCCGGCCAGGTGACGCCGGCCCAGTACGTACTGGATCAGACCGAGCGTCATACCGAAGGCGGCGGCCGAGAAGCCCCAGTGCCAGCTCGCATGGTCCCCGAGCCAGCCGGTGACCAGCGGGCCGAGGAACGCCCCGATGTTGATGCCCATGTAGTAGAGCGCGAAGCCGGCGTCGCGGCGCTCGTCGTCGGTGCGGTAGAGCTTGCCGACCATGGTCGCCACATTGGGCTTGAGCAGACCGGTTCCGGCGCTGATCAGACCGAGGCCGGTCCAGGTCATGGCGTCGGTGGGCACCGCCATGGCGTAATGCCCGCACGCGATGAGAATTCCGCCGTACAGGACGGCGCGGTACGAGCCGAGGATCCGGTCGGCCAGCCAGCCGCCGGCCACGGAGACCAGGTAGACCAGGGTGCCGTAGGCGGCCGAGACCGACGCCGCGGTGCCCACATCCATGCCCATGCCGCCGTGGGCGACGGTGTCGGCGAAGTAGAGGACCAGGATCGCCTGCATGCCGAGGAACGAGAACCGTTCCCAGACCTCCAGGCCGGACAGGGTCATCAGGCCCCGTGGCTGGCCGAAAAAGGCATGGTCGTCGCTGGGTGGCGGCTGAGTCGGTTCGGTGTCGGTTGCCGTGAAGGACAAAGGGAGAACTCCTGATCGTATGAGCTGATCCCGAACATACCGGCGGTGGCGGGAAGGCGCCCACGGTGATCGAAAGGGGACCGGATACGCTGACTTGAGTGAGGACAGCGACACATCGACATTCCGTGTGATCGTCAGCAGACAGGAGATCCCCTCGTGACCGTCGTCGGGCCGTTCGGACTGAGCGTGCGGGACCACGCTCTTGAAGCCGATGTCCAGGCCGGTTTGGCTGCTGTCGAGTCGGGGCTGCTCGATGCCACCAAGAGCGGCGTGCCCTTCATCACGGAGGCCGCGCAGCATCTCGTGCGCGCCGGGGGCAAGCGATTCCGGCCGCTGCTGGCCATGCTGGCCGCCCGGTTCGGCGATCCCGACGCGCCGGGTGTCGTGCCCGCCGCCGTCGTCGTCGAGCTGACCCATCTCGCGACGCTCTACCACGACGACGTGATGGACGAGGCGGACGTACGCCGCGGTGTGGACAGCGCCAACACCCGCTGGGGCAACTCGGTGGCCGTCCTGACCGGCGACTTCCTCTTCGCCCGCGCCTCGCACATACTGGCCGACCTCGGTCCGGAGGCCGTACGCATCCAGGCGGAGGCGTTCGAGCGGCTGGTCACCGGCCAGATCCTGGAGACCGCGGGCCCGGGCGACGGGCGCGACCCGGTCGAGCACTACCTCGAAGTGATGCGCGGCAAGACCGGCTCGCTGATCGCCGTGGCATGCCGGTTCGGCGCGATGATGGCCGGCGCGGACGAGTCGGCCGTCGACATCCTCACCCAGTACGGGGAGCGGCTCGGCGTGGCCTTCCAGCTCGCCGACGACGTGCTCGACATCGCCTCCGACTCCCATGAGTCCGGCAAGACCCCGGGCACCGACCTGCGCGAAGGCATCCCGACGCTCCCCGTGCTCCATCTGCGGGCCCGGGCCGCGGCCGAGGGAAAGCCGGACGACCTGGAACTCGTCGAGCTGCTCGACGGCGACCTGAGCGACGACTCCCGGCATGCCGAGGCGCTGCACAGGCTGCGCGTGCACCCGGCGCTGGAGCAGGCCCGACGGGACGCCATCCGGTACGCCCAGGAGGCGCGCACGACGCTGGCGCCGCTGCCCGAGGGCTACGCGAAGGCCGCGCTGGAGGAGCTGTGCGACACGGTGGTGCACCGGGCGGGCTGAGCCCGTTCGGGTGGCCACCCCCTACGGGACGGCGGGCACCCAGGCGTGTGGCGTCATACCGAAGAGGTAGGCGGAGTTGCTCCCCGGGAGTGACGATTTCGCACCGCCGTTTTGGTCAGATGGAGAACAACCACTCCTGAACAAATCGGTGAGAATGGCGGCACGGAGTGGACGAGTGCATCCGGACGGAAGCCGCCGACCACGGAGGTAGGGCACACATGGCACCGAACGACAGCGTAGAGATCAACGGTGGGACCAGGGGCACCGCCGTCGGCCGTCGAAAGGCGGCGCGCTACATCGTCCCGGTCGCGGTGGCGGGAGTGGCGGCCGCGACGATCGGGCTCGTCCCGGCGCTCGCGAGCACCGGTGACCCCGATCTGCCGAAGATCACCGCACAGCAGCTCATCGAGAAGATCGCAGCTTCGGACACCCAGCAGCTCTCCGGCACGGTGAAGATCAGCACGGACCTCGGCATCCCGTCGCTCGGCGGTCTGGCCGGCTCCTTCGCCCCGGGCGGCAGCCAAGGCGACGCCGGCAGCGCCAAGGGTGATTCGACCGCCGACCCGCAGACGAAGATGACGGAGCTGGCGTCCGGCACGCACACCCTGCGGGTGGCCGCCGACGGCCCCGACAAGCAGCGGTTGTCGATCCTGGAGAACGCGGCGGAGTACAGCCTGATCCACAACGGTGATCAGGTCTGGGCGTACGACAGCGGGACCAACCAGGCCTACCACGCCACCGAGGACCGGAGCGGGAAGAAGTCCGGGCACCCGGCCCAGGCTCCCGAGGGCGTGCCGACCACGCCGAAGGCGCTCGCCGAACAGGTCCTGAAGACTGCGGGCCCCACCACATCGGTGACGGTCGACGGCACGGCGCAGGTCGCCGGACGTGACGCGTACAAGCTGCTCATCAAGCCCAGGCAGAGCGGCTCCACGATCGGCTCGGTCACGGTCGCGGTCGACGCGAAGAACGGTGTGCCGCTGAAGTTCACGCTGCTTCCGAGCAGCGGTGGCAAGGCCGTCGTCGATGCCGGATTCACCAAGGTCGATTTCGCGAAGCCGGCCGCCTCCTCGTTCACGTTCACCCCGCCCAAGGGCGCCGAGGTGACCGAGGCCGACGACGCGAAGGCGGAGCAGAAGGCCGACGGGGCAGGGGGCCTGGGCATGTTCCCGGGCGCCGAGGAACTGGGCGCCGGGGGCCAGGGCTCCAAGGACACGAGGGTCATCGGCGAGGGCTGGAACGCGATCGCCGAGATCAGGACCCCGGGCGGCACCGGACTCCCCACGAAGGCGTCGGGTGACGTACCGGCCGAGGCGCAGCAGTTCCTGGACTCGCTGGGCGACAAGGTCTCCGGCAAGTTCGGCTCGGGCACGGTCTTCAAGACCCGCCTGGTCAACGCGCTGATGACGGACGACGGCAAGGTGTACGTCGGCGCGGTCACGTCGGACGCGCTGGTCAAGGCGGCTGACAACGCCGCCTGACGCCGGGGCGCGTCGCGCTTCCTGCGACCCGGCCGACCGCCCCGCCGTACTCTCCGTGCGGCGGGGCGGTCCGCTCGGGCGCTGTCCGGCTCCGGTACGCCGGACAGGCCCTACCCGACCCATGGGGAGTACGCATGACAGAGCCTGGGACCGTGACCGAGCCGAGGGCGGTGACAGACCCCGGGGCCGTCATCGAGACACGGGGCCTCACCAAGCGGTACCGCGGCGGCCAACTCGCCGTCGACGGCCTCGACCTCAGTGTTCCCGGCGGCAGTGTCTTCGGATTCCTCGGCCCCAACGGCTCAGGGAAGACCACGACCATCCGGATGCTGATGGGTCTGATCGACCCGACCTCCGGCACCGCGCAGGTCCTCGGCCACCCCATGCCGGGCGCGTCCCGCGCCGTGCTCCCGCAGGTCGGAGCCTTGATCGAGGGGCCCGCGCTGTACGGCTTCCTGAGCGGCCGGGACAATCTGCTGCGCTACGACTCCGCCGACCCCACCGCCGATCCGCGCACCCGCCGGGCCCGGGTCGGGCAGGCCCTGGACCGGGTCGGGCTGTCCGCGGCGGCCGGCAAGAAGGCCAAGGCGTACTCGCTCGGCATGAAGCAGCGCCTCGGTCTCGCCGCCGCCCTGCTCCAGCCGCGCCGCCTGCTCGTCCTGGACGAGCCGACCAACGGCCTGGACCCGCAGGGCATGCGCGAGATCCGCGCCCTGGTCAGGGAACTGGCGGCGGAGGGCACCACCGTCTTCCTCTCCTCCCACCTCCTCGACGAGATCGAGCAGGTCTGCACACATGCCGCGGTGATGGCCAGGGGCCGGCTGATCACCCAGGGCCCGGTCGCGGATCTGGCGGCCGGGACGCGCGGCCGGCTGGCCGTCACCACCCCCGACCCGGGTGAAGCCGCCCGCGTGCTCAAGGAACTGGGCGTCACCGGTATCACGGTCGACGGCGACCGGGTGAGCGCCGAGGCCCCGCCGGTCGGCATCGAACTCGCGGACCTCAGCGCGGCGCTGGTGCACGCCGACGTACGCCTGCGGTCCTTCGGCGTCGAACGGGCCTCGTTGGAGGACGCCTTTGTCGCACTCACCGGAGAGGGTTTCGATGTCGCAGGCTGAAGCCGGAATCGTAGGGGCGCGCAGGGTGCGCAATCCGCTGTGGACCTTCGGAATCCTCCGCTCCGAACTGACCACCACACTCCGCCGCTGGCGCACCCTCGCGCTGCTCGGGGTGCTGGCCGCCGTTCCCGTGCTGATCGGGATCGCGGTGAAGATGGAGACGAACCATGGTTCCTCGCCCGGACCGGGCGGTGGAGGAGGAGGCCCCGCTTTCCTCTCCCAGGTCACCAACAACGGCCTGTTCCTGGTCTTCGCGGCCCTTGCCGTGACGCTCCCGGTCTTCCTCCCGATGGCCGTCGGGGTCGTCGCGGGCGACTCGATCGCGGGCGAGGCCAACGCCGGCACCCTGCGCTATCTGCTGGTCGCCCCGGCGGGCCGGACCCGGCTGCTGCTGACGAAGTACGCCTCAGTCCTCACGTTCTGCCTGGTCGCGACCCTGGTCGTGGCCCTCTCGGCGCTCGCCGTCGGCGCGCTGCTGTTCCCGGTGGGTGAGGTCACCACCATCTCGGGCACCCGGATCGGGTTCGGCGAAGGGCTGCTGCGGGCCGGACTGATCGCGGTGGTGGTCGCGGCGTCACTGATCGGATTCGCGGCGATCGGCCTGTTCATCTCGACCCTCACCAGCAGCGGGATCGCGGCCATGGCCGCCACTGTCGGGATGCTGATCACCGTGCAGATCGTGGACACGATTCCGCAGCTGAGCGGTATCCATCCGTATCTCTTCCCGCACTACTGGATGTCGTACGCGGACCTGCTGCGCGACCCCGTGTACTGGGACGAGGTGGTCAAGAACCTGGGACTGCAGGGCTTGTACGCGGCGGTGTTCGGGTCGGCGGCCTGGGCCCGCTTCACGGCGAAGGACATCACTGCCTGACGCACGGCGCTTCGCACTCGTGCCGTCGGCCGGGCGAGCCGTCCCCCGATCGGCTCGTCGCGGCACGAACGGCACGAACGGTGCGAACAGCAGGAACGATACGACACGGCACGTTCCGTTTCCGCCTCAGTATTGTTCGACTTCTGGCGACGGGCTGTCAACAAGGATTGGCTCAAATACACCTATGCTCACCGAATGATCACATCGCCGAGTTCGCTGCGTCGCAGCGAGAGGTCACGACGGGCGATCCTGGAAGCCGCCCTCGAACTGTGTACGGAGAAGGGGTACGGCCGGGTCACGGTCGAGGCCATCGCGGCCAGAGCGGGTGTCAGCAAGAAGACGATCTACCGTTGGTGGCCGTCAAAGAGCGCGGTGATGCTGGAGGCGTTCACCGACGCGCTGGTCGGCACGACACCGTTCGTCGACACCGGCGACATCGCCGCCGATCTGCGCGCCAATGTGATGGGCGCGGTGAAGCTGCTCTCCACACCGCCCTACGGCCCCGCGTACGCCGGGATTCTCTCCGAGGTCCACCACGACGACGCACTCGCGGAAACAGTCAGAACGAAGCTGATCGACCCCCGCTTCAACGAGGCGGTCGCCCGCCTGCGCCGGGCCCAGGAGCAGGGCCAGATCCCACCGGGCGCCGATCTTCCGCTGGCGGTGGAGATGCTGTACGGGCCGGTGTACTACCGCCATGTGCTGCGCAAGCCGGTGCAGGACGAGGAGACGATCGCGGCACTGGTCGCGCATGTGCTGCGGGCGCTGGGGGTGCCGGATGTGCCGGAGGTGCACCCGCCGGAGGGCGGGAACGGCTGAGAAACAACGATCAACGAGATCCGTACACCCGCTCCAGCACCTCCGCCACCCCGTCGCGCTCGTTCGACGACGTCACCTCGTCCGCCGCGGCCCGAAGGTCCGGATGGGCGTTGGCCATGGCGACGCCGTGACCGGCCGTGCGGAACATCGGCAGGTCGTTGGGCATGTCCCCGAAGGCGATCGTGGTGCGCGCGTCCACGCCCAGGAACTCGGCCGCCAGCGCGAGCCCGCTGCCCTTGTCGACGCCGTACGGCTGCAGTTCGACGGTGCCGGGGCCGGAGAGCGTGACGGAGGCGAGATCGCCGACTGCCGTACGGGCCGCCTCGGCCAGCGCGTCGTCCGTGAGCTCCGGATGCCGGATGAGGACCTTGATGACGGGTGCGGACCACAACTCGTGGCGATGGCGCGTCCGTTGGGCGGGAAGCGTGGGGTGGGGCATCAGATACCCCGGCTCGATCAGTGTCCGGCCCTCGGCCCCGTCCTGGTCCACGGCCGCGTGGACCGGTCCCACCTGAGCCTCGATCTTGCCGAGTGCGGTGTCGGCCGCCTCCCGGTCCAGGGGGAGCGTGCGTACCATCCGCCCGGACCCGGCGTCGTACAGCTGAGTCCCCTGCCCGCAGACCACCGGCCCCCGGTAGCCCAGCTCGTCGAGCAGCCCCCGTATGCCGGGCACGGGCCGCCCGGTGACCACGAGATGCCGCGCCCCGGCCCGTGCGGCCAGGGCGAGCGCGGCGCGGGTGCGGGGGCTCACGGTGTCGTCGCGGCGCAGCAGAGTGCCGTCCAGGTCCGTGGCGACGAGGGCATATGCGGGTGGGATGGGCATGGATCAAGCCTAAGGTCCGCCCGGGTGCGCGCACTTCGGCGTTGACAGGCGATGGCCGACTGCGTGTAATGAGACCGGTGTCGCGTGACGCCGGCCAAGGAGCAGTGGGCCGGCCGGTGGTCGGGCGAACACCCTTCTTCCAAGGGGTCCGTGATGAGTTCATACTCCGCGCCCTGCATCTGACGTAGCGACAGCGCGACATCCGCGCGCCCTCGTCCGCCTTTCACACCTTCCGGCGCTGCGCACCGTCCTGCGTGCCGTTCGCACCGCGCTGCGCGAAACCGGCGCCCGGATGCGCACCGCGATCACTCATTCCCTCAGCTCAACGCGGCTACGGCCGCGCCTGCGACCTACGGAGACACAGACCCGTATGCCCACGTCCTTCAACCGATCGGTCATCGAGGAGTTCCGCGCCAACGGAGGAAAGGTCGGTGGCCCCTTCGAGGGCGGCGACCTCCTCCTGCTGACGACCACCGGCGCGAAGTCGGGGAAGGAGACCACCACCCCTCTCGGTTACGTCCGCCACGGCGACTCGCTGCTGATCGTCGGCTCCAACCTCGGTGCTCCGACCCACCCCGACTGGTACCACAACCTGCTCGCCCACCCCGTGGTACGGGTGGAGCTCGGCACTCGTACGTTCCAGGCCCTCGCGGTCCCCACCGAAGGGGCGCGGCGCGAGGAACTGTTCGAGCACGCCGTGAAAGCGGCCCCCGGTTACGGCGATTACCAGGCACGGACCGTCCGGCCCCTGCCGGTCGTGGTCCTGGAGCGCGCCGAGCCCGACGGCTGGGAGGCTCCCGGCGAGGTCAACAGCCTTGCCGACAAGCTCATGGAGGTCCACACCTGGTTGCGGGGCCAGTTGCGCCAGGTGAAGGCGGAGGCCGATGCCCACTTCACCGCACGGGCGGCCCACCGGGGCCCCGGTGAACCACCGGCCCCGGGTCTGGGACTCCAGATCAGGCAGCGCTGCCTGGCGTTCTGCAACGCGCTGGAATTCCACCACACCAGCGAGGACGCGCACCTGTTCCCCGGAATCGCCCGCCACCACCCGCACTTGACCGACACCTTCGCCCGGCTCGCCGACGAACACCGCACGGTCGCGCGCATCCAGGGCGAGTTGGCGGCCCTGCTGGCGGGCATCGGCATCACCGATCCCGAGCGCTTCCGCGCCGAGTTGGCCCGGATGTCGACGGAGCTGAACGCGCACCTCGACTACGAGGAGGAGCAGATCCTTCCCTTGCTGGCCGACGTTCCATGGCCGCCGGTTCCTCCGGTTCCTCGCGAGTAGGGATCAAGGATCCCCCATGCCCTTCGTGCCGGCGTGATGATCTCCGGGCTCGTATCGGTCAGCGGGCGGCGGTCGGCCGCGGGATCCACGCCGCACAGCCGCCCGCCGTGCCCGGCCTCCCGCGCCCGGTCAAGGAGCGATCCCGGCGCCCGGCAGCAATGAGGAGCCCCGCACCGGCAGTACCGGCCGAGGCTATTGCACGCAGAACTCATTGCCCTCGGGATCGGCGAGGACGGTCCACGTGCCGCCCGGTTCCTCGACCCTGCGGAGCACCGTCGCGCCCAGCCCCTCCAGCCGTGTCACTTCTGCCTCGCGTCGCTCCGGCCCTGCGTGCACGTCCAGGTGGAGCCGGTTCTTGACGGTCTTGGCCTCCGGTACGCGCTGGAACAGGAGCCGTCGCCCGAGGCCGATTCCGCTCTCCTTGTCGTAGGGATCGTCCGGGTGCCGGACGGCCACGAGGTCGCGCCAGGCGCGGCGGCCGTCGACCAGGACCGTCGCCTCTTCCGGTGCCGCGCCGAGGCCGAGAACCCGCTCGACCAGCGCGCTGTTGTCCTCGGCCAGGTAGCCGAGGGCCTCGCCCCAGAAGGCGGCCTGGGCGTGCGGGTCGGCCGAGTCGATGACGAGTTTCCAGTCCAGAGTCATGGAAACCGTTTATAGTGGTTACATGACCGAGTCGGCAATGGGCGCGCCGGGGCTGACCCTCCGCCCGCGGGAAGGCCGTCCCTATCGCTTCGATCCAGGCGCCCTGTGCCTGGAGTTGCTGCCCACCGGCGGATACGCGCGCTACGCGGCGTACGAGGTGCTGCACACCCCCGCCGACCTGGTGCGATGGGCAGGCGAGAGCCGGCTGCCGGACGGCCTGTCCCTTTCGGTGAGTACACAGGAGCTGCGGCGGGCCCACGAGTTGCGCGCCGCCCTCTGGAACCTGGCCACCGCCCGTGCGCAAGGGCGCCCCCTGGCCCCGGCCGACCTCACCACGGTGAACACCGCGGCGGCCGAGCCCCCGCTCGTCCCTCGTATCGCCGTGGACTCCGGCACCTTCGCCTGGGCCCCGGACGCCACCGGAAGTGCCCTTCTGTCGACCGTCGCCCGAGACGCGGTGGAGCTGTTCACCGGCCCGTACGCCGACCGCATCCGCGAATGCGGCTCCGACAGCTGCAAGTTGCTCTTCGTGGACACCTCGCGGCCGGGCAGACGGCGTTGGTGCGCGATGGAGCGCTGCGGAAACCTCCACAAGGTACGGGCCCACCGCGCCCGGCACACCACGACCGCCTGAGGACTCATGTCGTGCCTCGGCTGTCCTGCGGCCGTTCAGCCGGACCTCAGAGGCACCCCGCACCGTGTGCGAACGCGGCGGTCGCTCCGTCGCCAGGGATGACCTCGTCCGGGAGAGTCACCGGCAGGCCCGCGATGTGCTCAACCTCGTGTGCGGGCGGGGCGGTCGGCTGTCCGCAATGGGCAACCGGTGCCGACGCGCGTGGTGAGTTCGGTTCGCAGGGTGGCGAGTTCGGTCATGCGTGCGTCGATGACCTGGATCTTCTCCTCGAACAGCGCGGACAGTGCTTCCGCGGTGTCCGGTGCTTCGCGTAGTTCCTCGCCGTGCCGCGCGATCTCCGCCAGTGAGAATCCGAGTGTCTGCGCGGTGCGGACGTAGTGCAGCCAGGCCACTGTCTCGGGCGGGAAGTCACGGTAGCCATTGGCCAGCCGCCGGCCGGTGACGAGGCCGACCTTCTCATAGAACCGGATGGCGTCCCTGGTCATGCCCGCCTGCGCGGCCAACTCTCCGATACGCATGACCCTCCGTCGGACGTTGGGCTTGACCTTGGAGCGTACTCCACTGTTTACCGTGAGGCGCATCGCTGCCCCGAGACCAGCAGGAGCCTCGAAGTGATCCGTATCCCAGCCCCCTCACGTCCCGTCTATCTTCGCGTCGTACGCGCGAGCGCCTGGTACGACCTCGTCGTCACGGCGGGATTCGCGACACCGTGGACGTATGCGCTGGTGCACGATGCGCTGTCTTCGGCGGGTCACGCATGGGGGCTGGGCGTCCTGCCCGAACTCGACCCGGTGCAGACCCTGTACGCGAATCTGATGGGCTCGGTCGTGGTCGTCTGGGCCGTCCTGCGCATCGTCAGGCCGCTGTCGGTGCACGGACTGCTCGACGGCATCGCGCGCACACTGTTTGCGGCGTGGCAGGCGTACGCGCTCGCCCACGGCGCCACGCAGCTGTTGTGGTTGTTCCTCGGTGTCGAGGTGGCATTCGGAATCGTTCAGCTCGTGCCGTGGTGGCGGAACCGGCGCACCGAGGCGGCGGACGGGCATGGGGAGTTCATCACCGGCCCGGCGGGCGTACGCCTCTGACTCGGCCCGGACGCCGAGCCATGTGCGGAGAAGGGAGCTCCGTACCGTAGGGCCGACGGCGTCGAGGGCGAGACCCGCAGCCACCGCCCCAGTGGCCCAGGTCGTTGGCCACTGCACCGACACTGTCGGCCGTGAGGTACCTTCGCGCAGGTCAGCCAGCGGTGACAACAACACCCACCGCCCCGCCGTTCAGAACAGGCGCCCTGTGACCAACCCGCCCGGCCTCGGCCAGTCCATACCTTCCGCCAAGACCTCCACGGCCCGGATCCGTGTGGGCCCGGCCCTCGCCGCCGTCCTCCTGGCCGCCCTGCTCAGCGCCTGCGGCAGCCCCGCCGCGCCCAGCGATTCGGCCGCACCCGTCGGCGCCGGCAGCCCCGCCGACTCGGGGCTGCGCGACGGAACCGTATCGAGCCCGCCCGACCGCACCGTCTCAGGGCTGCGCGACGACGTCCGACACATCACGCGGAAGACCGCCACGGGTACCCGGCCACGCATGGTCGAGCGCTGCACCACGCGCGTCAGGAAGGTCAAGCACACCTCCAGCACCGGCAAGGGCCGCACCAGGAAAACCCGGACCTGGTACACCGATGACTCCTACAAGGACTGCAAGAAGGTCCAGCAGGGCACCAGGAGCTACACCCGCGTCGTGCGCCCGGCACGCTGGTGCGTCGAACTCGACAATGTCGGGGGCAACTCCGCCAAGGACGATGTCTGGTACGAGGTCGAATCGGCCGTCTACCACAAGGCCACGCAGATCGAGGAAGGCAGCAAGCTGTCCTTCACCCCGCTGCGCAGGGGCTGCTGACTCACCCCGCCGTTGTCCGGGTGGACGACAGGCGGGTGAGGGCCACCGCGTTCGACCGGTAGCCGCCCGCGTTGCGGTCGCACGGGCCTTCAGGCGAGCAGGCGGAGCCGGGCGTCCTTGGCGGGGCCGTGGACGTGGCTGCTGGGGAAGTGTTTCTCCAGGTACTCCTCGATGGCGTGGACACGGTACGTGGCGATCGTGCGATCGGTGCGGCGGACGTCGACCGTCGCACCGGAGCGCGGGGAATCGAGGCCGGACGGGTAGACCTGCTCCACGCTGTCGTCCGCGTGCGTGGTGGGCGAGGTTCCGCAGACGAGGAAGGACAGTGTGGACAGGGCCGCGGTGGCGGTGCGCAGGAGCACGCGGGAGTTCCCGGACGTGCGCGTAAATCGGCTCATAACATGTCAGAAAAATATAAGCATGTGATAGTTCCTGGATTGCCCACTGTGACGCGCTCAAAGCCGCCTGAATGCCGTACCGCTCAGGTGGTCCAGATAGTCCATGACGGCCCGCCCGTCGTCGGCCGGCGCGATCAGCCCCACGTGGTTGTCCGGGCGGACCAGGACGAGGGTGTCGGAGCCCGTTTCGATGCCGTACGCCGAGCGGGCGTGGCCTGCGTCGTCGGTCAGGCCGTGCCGTGCTTCCGCGTCCACCCCGTACGCCCGCACCGCGTCGCCGTACATCGTTTCCGTCGCCCGCAGCGCGTCAGCCGTGGCCGGGCCGAAGCCCAGCAGGGTGAAGTGCGGTCCGGCGAATGCCTCGAACAGCCGGGTCGGTGCGCCCGTTCCGGCGTCGCGGCAGGGGGCGTCCGGGGCGCGGTCGCCCGCTCGCAGGCGGGCGGTGGAGCCTGTGGGGGAAAGTGAGCTCCAGCGGTAGTCCAGGCCGAGGCCCGTGGTCTCCCCGGTGACCGCCGAGTCCAGGCCGCCGCCCGGCTTCCTGATCGCATCGAGCGTGACCCGCAGCCGCTCGGAGCTGATGTCCAGCGCCCAGGCGGCCACGGGCAGCCGCTCCTCCTCGTAGGTGTCCAGCAGGCCGGGATCGGCCTGGCCGGCGACGACCCGGGCGAGCTTCCAGCCCAGGTTGAACGCGTCCTGGATCCCGGTGTTCATGCCCAGTCCGCCCGCGATGGAGTGCACATGCGCGGCGTCCCCGGCCAGCAGTACGCGACCCACCCGGTAGCGGTCGGCCATGCGCTCGTTGACCCGGTACGTGGACAGCAGGGTGGCCTGCGTCAGGCGGGTGCCCGGCAGTCCGGTGTGCTTGGCGAAGAGCCTCCGGAAGCTCTCCAGCGAGGGCGGTACGGGGTCTCCCGCCCGGTCCCGCTCCGGCCCCGCCTGGAACCACCAGCCCGAGCGCGTACCCGGGATCGGGCACAGCATCACGGCGCCGTCCTCGTCGAACCACTGGTGCCAGTAGCCGCGGTCGAGGCCGTCCGCCTCCACGTCCCCGCAGACCATCATCTGCTCCTCGGTCGTCTTCCCCTCGAAGCGGACGCCGAGCAGCTTGCGCACCGGGCTGTGGCCGCCGTCGCAGCCCACCACGTACCGCGCCCCGATGCTCCGGCCGTCTGCGAGCCCGACGGTCACGGAGTCGGATCCCGCCGTCAACCGATCGGCTTCGGCGCCGAGTTCGACGTGTACGCCGTACTCCGCCAGGCGGTCCCGCAGGATCTCCTCCAGCCGCCACTGGGCGATCAGGCACCCCCGGTCGTACGGGATGTCCGGCGTCGGGCGCGATGCCCCGAACGGGTCGGTGTCGGCGATCGGCAGCCCGTTCCGGTACTTGCGCATGAGCAGCGGCGCCGAGCCCGCGGCCAGGACCCTGTCCACGACGCCGAGGTCCTCCAGGACCTCCAGGGAACGGGAGTTGGGGCCCTTGGCCCGTGAACTGCGCGGAAATTCGGGGGACCTGTCGATGATCCGTACGTCGATGGAGCGCCGGGCCAGATCGCAGGCCAGGGTCAGGCCGGTCGGACCCGAGCCGACGATCAGCACGTGGGTGGTGGGTGCGGATGCGGGCATGGAGGCTCCTCGGTTGCGGTTCCGTGGGCCTCCAGGGAATCGCAACCGAGTCAATAAAGCAACTCGGTAACTAAATCTGTGCGTCCACGGCCTCGCGGGCGTCGTGGGCGGCGCGCGCGGGTGAAGCGGAGCTTGCGCCGGTCCAGCAGGGCGATGACGAGCAGCGATCGCTTGTCGGCGCCCCGGACGCCCCGGACGTTCCGGACGTTCCGGACACCATGACCGCCCGCGCCCGCGTCCTGCTGCTCGTCCTGGTGGCGGCGGGGGCGCTGGTCACTTCGCCGGGGTTGCGGCGGAGGATGACGGAGCGGAATCCCCGGCCGTCGGTGGTGTCTGCTGCGCCGTCAGGTGCGCCGCACGGGTCTGCGCCTGCGCCCTCGTCCGCCGCGCCGTCCGGAACGCGTCCCACGTCAGCAGGGTGAGCGCCAGCCACACCAGGGCGAACCCGGCCCACCGCTCCGGCGGCATCTCCTCGTGGAAGTACAGGATGCCGAGGATGAACTGGAAGACCGGCGCCAGATACTGCAGCAGGCCGAGCGTGGAGAGCGGTACGCGGATGGCCGCCGCCCCGAAGAGGACGAGCGGCGTGGCTGTGACGACACCCGTCGCGGCCAGCAGCGCCGAATGACCGAGGCCCTCGGAGGTGAATGTCGCATCGCCCTGCGCGCCCAGCCACAGCAGATAGCCGAGCGCGGGCATGAACAGTACGGCGGTCTCGGCGGTGAGCGACTCCAGGCCGCCCATGTTGACCTTCTTCTTCACCAGGCCGTATGTCGCGAAGGAGAACGCCAGCGTCAACGAGATCCACGGCGGCTGTCCGTAACCGATCGCCAGCACGAGCACCGCCGCGACACCGGTGCCGACCGCCACCCACTGTGCGGGGCGCAGCCGTTCACCGAGGAGCAGAACGCCCATGGCGATGGTGACCAGCGGATTGATGAAGTAGCCGAGCGAGGCCTCGACGACATGGCCGTTGTTCACCGACCAGATGTACAGACCCCAGTTGACCGTGATCACGGCCGCGGCGACCGATATCAGGCCGAGCTTCTTCGGCTGCCGTATCAGCTCACCGATCCAGGACCAGCGGCGCAGCACCAGCAGTGCGATGCCGACGACCCCGAGGGACCAGACCATGCGGTGGGCGAGGATCTCGATCGCGCCGGCGGGCTTCAGCAGCGGCCAGAACAGCGGGACGATGCCCCACAGGCCGTAGGCACCGATACCGGACAGCAGCCCGGCCCGTTGTTCATTTGTTCCCTTCACGGGCCCTCCCAGCATGTCTGTGTCAACTGCTCCGCCGACTGCACGACGGTAGCGCCGGGAGGGCCCCATGTCATAGCCGTATCGCCATACGGTCATGACATGGGGCCCGCGGGATGTGGGAGAGCGGAGTTGCGTCGCGTCCGCCGTCTCGGTGACGGGGCGGAGTTACGCCGCGGCCACCGCCGCCGCCACCGTCTCGGCGAGCGGCGTCGTCGGCCGGCCGATCAGCCGGGCCAGGTCGCCGCTCGTGCCGGCGAGCAGTCCGCGCTCGATCGCGGCGTCGACGTCGACCAGGATCGCCGCGAAACCCTCGGGCAGGCCGGCGCCGACCAGGATCTCCTGGTGCACGGCGGCCGGGACGTTCTTGTGCACGATCTCCTTGCCGGTGGCCTTGGCGACCTCGGCCGCGTAGTCCGCGAACGACCAGGCGACATCGCCGCTCAGCTCGTAGACCGCGCCGATGTGACCCTCGCCGGTCAGCACGGCGGCTGCCGCGGCGGCGTAGTCGGCGCGGGTGGCGGAGGCGACCCGTCCGTCGCCCGCGTTGGCGACGACGGCGCCGTGCTCCAGGACGGGGGCGAGGTTGGCGGTGTAGTTCTCGGTGTACCAGCCGTTGCGCAGGAAGGTGTGCGGCAGGCCGGAGTCGAGGATCAGCTGCTCGGTGACCTTGTGCTCGTCGGCCAGCTTGAAGTCGGCGTCGGGGCCGCCCAGCACACCGGTGTACGCGAGCTGCGCGACGCCCGCCGCCTTGGCCGCGTCGATGACGGCGGTGTGCTGCGGTATGCGCCTGCCGACCTCGCTGCCGGAGATGAGCAGGACGCGGTCACCGGCCCGGAAGACGTCCTTGAGGGACTCGGGGCGGTCGTAGTCGGCGACGCGGAGCTCGACGCCGCGCGCGGCGAGCGGAGCGGCCTTCTCCTCGTTGCGGACGACGGCGGCGATCTCGTTCGCGGGCACGGCGGTGAGCAACTGGTCGATGACGAGACGGCCGAGCTCTCCGGTGGCTCCGGTGACAACGATGCTCATGGGGGGTTTCTCCTCTTTGGGGGCACTGGTCCTTGTTTGGGCTCGCAGATTCACTGTACGGGGTGCACTAACCAATCGAAAGTACCCACTTTGAAGTAAGGTACTGGCATGAGCGTGAGTGACCTGAGCAGGAAGCCCGATGTGAACCGGCAGATGTGCCCCTCCCGGCTGGTGCTCGAACATGTCACCAGCCGCTGGGGCGTCCTGGTCCTCGCCGCCCTGCTGGAGCGCTCGTACCGCTTCAGCGAACTGCGCCGCGAGGTCGACGGCGTTAGCGAGAAGATGCTGGCCCAGACCCTCCAGACGCTGGAACGCGACGGCTTCGTGCACCGGGACGCGAAGCCGGTGATCCCGCCGCGGGTGGACTATTCGCTCACCGGACTGGGCCGGGAGGCCGCCGAGCAGGTGTGGGCGCTGGCCCGCTGGACGGAGCGGCGCCTGGACGCCGTGCACGCGGCGCGCGAGACGTACGACAGGCAGAAGACGCAGAGCCGGTCCGGCTGATTCGGTCCGGCTGATTCAGTCCGGCTGGGGCGCGCCCCCCTCCTCCAGCGTCCGCAGCGCCCGCGAGACGTCGAACGGCAGGATCGTCACCGCCACATGCGGCAGCTGTGCCAGCGTCTTCGCCATCTGCTCCCCCGTGCCCCGGTGCAACAGCTTCCCGAGTGCGTTGCTGTAGAGCCGCCGGGGCACCAGCACCGTCAGCCAGGTTTCCCCGTCCTCCGTGGTGCGGGACACGAGCTCCTTCATCGCATGGCGCAGCCGCCGGTCCGGGCACTGCACCAGCTCCAGGGACACGGACGTGGCGGCCGTCGCCTCCCACCGGGCGGCCAGCCGTCTGGCGTACGCCTCGTCGATCGCGAAGTGCACCGCCCGGATCTCGTCCGGGTGCAGCTCATGGGCGTACCGCAGGGCCTTCAGCGTCGCCAGGTCGAGCGTCTCGACGAGGACGAAGACCAGGTGGCGGCGGAACCGCGACCGGTCGGCACCCGGAGCCTGGATGCTCTGCAGCACGGCGGCCTCGCGCCGGTACTCGCGGTTGATCCGCATCAGCGCCCACACCCCGAGCGGGAAGACCACCACGACCAGCCAGGCGCCCTCGGTGAACTTGGTGACGGCGAAGATCAGCACCACGGCGGCGGAGATGACCGCGGCGGTCCCATTGACCGCGATCTTGAGCCGGCGGTACGGCTCACGACGCCGCAGGTGGTACGCGGTGAGGCCGGCCCCGGCCATGGTGAAGGCGGTGAACACGCCGATCGCGTACAGCGCCACCAGCTTGTCCACGCTGGCGCCGGTCACCAGCAGCAGCGCCAGGGAGACGACGGCCAGCGAGATGATGCCGTTCGAGAACGCCAGCCGGTGCCCGCGCCGGGTCAGCACCCGCGGCAGGAACCGGTCCTCGGCGACGAAACTCGCGAGGTACGGAAAGCCGGTGAACGGGGTGTTGGCACCGGTGTAGAGGACCAGCGCGGTCGCCAGCTGCACGAAGACCAGCCCGGCGGTACCGAGCGGACCGCCGCCGAACGCGAGATGGGCCTCCTGCGCGATGACGGTGGGTGTGCCGTCGGTGTACGGGACGGCATGGGTGAAGTGCGCCAGCGTGGAGACGCCGAGGACCAGGACACCGAGCACGCAGCTCATCGTGATGAGGGTGCGGCGGGCGTTGCGGCCCTGGGGTTCACGGAACGCGGAGATGCCGTTGGAGATCGCTTCGAGCCCGGTGAGGGACGACCCGCCGTTGGCGAACGAGCGCAGCACGATGAAGAGCGAGGCGCCGTAGAGCCAGCCGTTGCCCGGAGTGCCGAGCGGCACGACCCCGGCGGCGTGCAGATCGGCGCGCGGCAGCTCGCCCGTGAGCCCGCGCAGCGCGGCGACGAGAAGGACGAGACCGACGGCGGTCATGAAGAGATAGGCGGGCAGCGCGAAGGCCCGGCCCGCCTCGCGGACCCCGCGCAGATTTCCGTACGCGAGCAGCACGATGACGGCGACGGAGACCGGGAGCTGGAGATGGTCCAGGCCGGTGAAGTTGTTGCCGGCCAGATGGGCGAGCGAGATCAGGGCGTTGGTACCGGCCGAGACCTGGACGGCGACGGTGACGATGTAGTCGACGAGCAGCGCCACGGCGGCGATCTGCGCGACGTTGGGCCCGAAGTTCTCCCGGGCGACGACGTACGACCCGCCCGCCCGGGTGTAGATCATCACGACATCGCTGTAGCAGAGCGTGAGAAGCAGCAGTACGAGCAGGATCGCGCCGGTCACCGGCATGAGCAGAGTGAACGCGGCGGCGCCGACGACGGGTACGAGGACCCGGAGCATCTCCTCGGAGCCGTACGCGGACGAACTGATGCAGTCGGAGGCCAGCACCCCGAGCGCTGTCCGGTTGTTCAGTTTCTCCTCGCTGATGCGCTCGGTGGTGAGCGCTCTGCCGAGCAGACGCCGCTTGATGCGGTACGCGGGGCGGTCCGGGGTCATGGCCACATGGTGCGCGGTGGCCGGTCGCCTCCCTGACCGCAATCGCCGGACGGGTCGAAATTCAGCCCGTCCGGCGATTGGAAGCACCCCTGAGGGTGCCGTCGGCCGATGTACCCCTGGGGGTGCCCGCTAGCCGACGACCGTCCAGTTGTCGTTGCCCGCGAGCAGTGCGGCCAGGTCGCCCTTGCCGTCCGACTCGACCGCGGTGTCGAGCTGGTCGGCCATCTGCGTGTCGTAGACCGGCCGGTCGACGCTGCGCAGTACCCCGATGGGGGTCTGGTGCAGGGTGTCGGGGTCGGCGAGCCGGGACAGCGCGAAGGCCGTGGTGGGGCTGGCGGCGTGGGCGTCGTGGACGAGGATCTGCGACCGGTTCTCCTCGGTGACCGCGACGACCTTGAGGTCACCCGTGGCCGGGTCGCGCACGACACCCTTGTCGTCGTCCGCGCCGAAGAGGATCGGCTGCCCGTGCTCCAGCCGGATGACGGCGTTCTGCGCCTGGTCCTTGTCCTTGAGGACCTCGAAGGCGCCGTCGTTGAAGATGTTGCAGTTCTGGTAGATCTCCACCAGCGCCGTGCCCGGGTGGTCGGCCGCCGCGCGCAGCACGCTTGTGAGGTGCTTGCGGTCGGAGTCGATCGTCCGGGCGACGAAGGACGCCTCCGCGCCGATGGCCAGGGACACCGGGTTGAAGGGGGCGTCGAGCGAGCCCATCGGAGTCGACTTGGTGATCTTGCCGACCTCGGAGGTGGGGGAGTACTGCCCCTTGGTGAGCCCGTAGATCCGGTTGTTGAAGAGCAGGATCTTCAGGTTCACATTGCGGCGCAGCGCGTGGATGAGGTGGTTGCCCCCGATGGACAGTGCGTCGCCGTCGCCCGTGACGACCCAGACGGACAGGTCGCGGCGGGAGGAGGCGAGACCGGTGGCGATGGCCGGGGCGCGGCCGTGGATCGAGTGCATCCCGTAGGTGTTCATGTAGTACGGGAAGCGGGAGCTGCA
Organism: Streptomyces sp. NPDC058239; assembly: GCF_042882185.1. Taxonomy (NCBI): domain Bacteria; kingdom Bacillati; phylum Actinomycetota; class Actinomycetes; order Kitasatosporales; family Streptomycetaceae; genus Streptomyces; species Streptomyces sp. NPDC058239. Next base: position 28,123 of record NZ_JBHVWS010000035.1, on the reverse strand, counting down.
GCCGATGCCGGAGACGAAGACGACGTTCTCCTTCGCCAGCCCGAGCTCGGGCATGAAGCCCTGCACGGCGGCGAGGACCGCATAGTCACCGCAGCCGGGGCACCAGCGCACTTCCTGGTCGGACTTGAAGTCCTTCATGGACTGCTTGGCCTCGGCCTTGGGCACCAGCTGCAGGAGTTCATTGGTGTCAGGCATCGATGGCCTCCTTGAGAGCCGTCGCAAGCTGCTCGGCCTTGAACGGCATACCGTTGACCTGGTTGTAACTGCGCGCGTCGATCAGGTACTTGGCCCGGATGAGCGTGGCCAGCTGGCCGAGGTTCATCTCCGGCACCACCACCTTCTCGTAACGCTTCAGCACCTCGCCGAGATTCCTCGGGAAGGGGTTGAGGTTGCGCAGGTGGGCCTGGGCGATGGGCTGTCCGGCGGCGCGCAGCCGGCGGACGGCGGCGGTGATGGGGCCGTAGGTGGAACCCCAGCCGAGGACGAGCGTCCGCGCCTCGCCCGGATCGTCGACTTCGAGGTCGGGGACCTCGATGCCGTCGACCTTGGCCTGACGGGTGCGGACCATGAAGTCGTGGTTCGCGGGGTCGTACGAGATGTTGCCGCTGCCGTCCTGCTTCTCGATGCCGCCGATGCGGTGTTCGAGACCGGGGGTGCCGGGGACGGCCCACGGGCGGGCCAGGGTCTGCGGGTCGCGCTTGTACGGCCAGAAGACCTCGGTGCCGTCGGCCAGTTCATGGTTCGTACCGGTGGCGAACTGGACGCGCAGGTCGGGGAGTTCGTCGATCTCGGGGATCTTCCACGGCTCGGAGCCGTTGGCGAGATAGCCGTCCGAGAGCAGGAACACCGGGGTGCGGTACGTCAGCGCGATCCGGGCGGCGTCGAGCGCGGCGTCGAAGCAGTCCGCCGGGGTCTTCGGGGCCACGATCGGGACCGGGGCCTCGCCGTTGCGCCCGTACATCGCCTGGAGCAGATCGGCCTGCTCGGTCTTGGTGGGCAGACCGGTGGACGGGCCGCCGCGCTGGATGTCGATGACGATCAGTGGCAGTTCGAGGGAGACGGCGAGCCCGATGGTCTCCGACTTCAGGGCCACCCCGGGCCCGGACGTCGTCGTCACCGCAAGCGATCCGCCGAACGCGGCGCCCAGCGCGGCACCGATGCCCGCGATCTCGTCCTCGGCCTGGAAGGTGCGTACACCGAAGTTCTTGTGTTTGCTGAGCTCGTGCAGGATGTCGGAGGCCGGGGTGATCGGGTACGAGCCCAGGTAGAGCGGCAGATCCGCCTGCCGGCCCGCGGCGACCAGCCCGTAGGACAGCGCCAGGTTCCCGGAGATGTTGCGGTACGTACCCGGCGGGAAGGCCTGCGAGGCGGGTGCCACCTCGTAGCTGACCGCGAAGTCCTCCGTCGTCTCCCCGAAGTTCCACCCGGCGCGGAACGCGGTCACGTTCGCCTCGGCGATCTGCGGCTTCTTCGCGAACTTGGCGCGAAGGAACGCCTCGGTTCCCTCGGTCGGCCGGTGGTACATCCAGGAGAGCAGCCCGAGCGCGAACATGTTCTTCGAGCGCTCTGCCTCCTTGCGGGAGAGCCCGAACTCCTTCAGCGCCTCGATCGTGAGGGTGGTCAGCGGTACCGGGTGGACGTTGTACGCCTCCAGCGAGCCGTCCTCCAGGGGACTGGTCTCGTAGCCGACCTTCGCCATCGGGCGCTTGGTGAACTCATCGGTGTTGACGATGATTTCGGCGCCGCGCGGCACATCGCCGATGTTGGCCTTGAGGGCGGCCGGGTTCATCGCGACCAGGACGTTCGGCGCGTCGCCGGGCGTCAGGATGTCGTGGTCGGCGAAATGCAGCTGGAACGACGAAACCCCCGGCAGGGTGCCTGCGGGGGCGCGGATCTCGGCGGGGAAGTTCGGCAGCGTGGAGAGGTCGTTCCCGAAGGATGCGGTCTCCGAGGTGAACCGGTCACCGGTGAGCTGCATACCGTCTCCGGAGTCACCCGCGAAACGGATGATCACCCGGTCCAGGCGGCGGATCTCCTTCTCGCCGGCGCCCGTGTGATCGGGATGGGGGGCACGCTGCCCCCCGACGAGCGCCTCGCTGGCCTCATCGGCCTGTTCGGCTGGGCTACTGACCTGGCTGGTCACTGAACTGGACCTCCCTCGGGGCGGCGGCTCGGGACCGGCCGGCCCGCCGGCGGTCCCAAAGCCCACCCTACGTCGGTAAGGGTCGCCTTCCCTGGACCGATCATATGGTGGACGTGGTTTTGAGACGCGATTTGATACCGATTTGTCATGCTTCGCAAGCCCCCCAGCCGTTCGGTGAAGACGCTGTGCACTCATTCTTTGGTTCTAGGACCCCGATCGGCCCTGGTCCGGGGCGCAGGTCACCGCGACGGCCGCATCCGACCCCCGCGGTGACCTTCACCAGGTATCTGACAGGGTGTCAGCTCGTCAGGAGTTCAGGTAGGTCAGCACCGCCAGCACCCGGCGGTGATCCCCGTCACTGGGGGACAGCCCCAGCTTCAGGAAGATATTGCTGACGTGCTTCTCCACGGCCCCGTCGCTCACCACCAGCTGCCTGGCCACCGCGGAGTTCGTCCGGCCCTCCGCCATCAGGCTGAGCACCTCGCGCTCGCGCGGCGTCAGCCCGGCCAGGACGTCCTGTTTACGGCTTCGCCCCAGCAGCTGCGCCACCACTTCCGGGTCCAGTGCCGTCCCGCCCTGCGCCACCCGGACCACCGCGTCCACGAACTCCCGGACCTCGGCGACCCGGTCCTTCAGCAGGTACCCCACACCTCGGCTGGATCCGGCCAGCAGCTCGGTCGCGTACTGCTCCTCGACGTACTGCGAAAGGACCAGTACCCCGATCCCGGGATAGTCCTTGCGCAGCCGCACCGCCGCCCGCACACCCTCGTCGGTGTGGGTGGGTGGCATCCGCACATCGGCGACCACCACATCGGGCAGCGCATCCTGCCCGGCGAGGTCGCGCACCGTCTTGATCAGCGCCTCGGCGTCCCCCACCCCGGCGACGACGTCATGTCCGAGATCGGTCAGCAGCCGGGTGAGCCCCTCCCGAAGCAGTACCGAATCCTCGGCGATGACTACTCGCACCCTGTCCTCCACCATGACGCTGTATCCCCCACTGCTCGCTGGTCCCGCCTGCATGACGTCCAGCATCCCAGTTTCGGCAGTGCCGTGTCCTCGGCCGCCGGGCCGGCTTGAAATCAAGCCCGTCCGGCGGCCGAGGACGAGGGGAGGGGGAGCAGTGGGGGTGGGGGGTTCCTGTCACGGCTCCGTGGGTGTGTGCGGGTGTGCTCAGCCGCGCCACGGCAGCTCGGCCGTGATCCGTGTCGGGCCGCCCTGCGGGGAATCCACGACGAGTACGCCGTCCACCGCGTCCAGCCGCTCGGTCAGCCCGGCCAGCCCGCTGCCCGAGGACACGTCGGCGCCGCCGCGCCCGTTGTCCGTGACCTGGAGCATCAGCCGGTCCGCCGTCCGCCACACATCGACCGACGCACGGGTCGCACGTGCATGCTTGCTCACGTTCTGCAACAGCTCGGAGACCGTGAAGTAGGCGATTCCCTCGATGGCCTGGGCGGGCCTGGACGCCAGGTCCACCTCGACCGTCACGGGGACGGTGCAGCGGGAGGCGATGGCGGAGAGTGCGGCGTCGAGGCCTCGGTCGGTGAGGACGGCGGGGTGGATGCCGCGGGCGAGGTCGCGGAGTTCCTGGAGGGCGACCTTCACCTCTCCGTGGGCCTCGTCGACCATGCGGGCGGCGGCCTCGGGGTCGTCCGTCAGCTTCTCCTTCGCCAGGCCCAGATCCATGGCGAGGGCGACGAGCCGGGCCTGTGCCCCGTCGTGCAGGTCCCGTTCGATGCGGCGCAGGTCGGCGGCGGCCGTGTCGACGACCACCCCGCGATCCGACTCCAGCTCCAAGACGCGTGTCGCCAGCCGGGACGGACCGAGCAGCCCGGCCACCATCACCCGGTCCACGCCCGCCAGACCACGGATGATCCAAGGCGTGACGAGGACGAGTATCAGGCCGCACACGCTGGTCGCAGACAGCTCGAAGGGGGAGTTGAGGTAGACGTCATGGGTGCCGTCGCTGTACAGCTGAAGGCCGCCGGCCCCCACGTATGTCGGGAAGATCCAGTGCCACAGGGGGTAGGTCAGGGTGGCCCACCCGCACGACCAGAGCGTCAGCGAAACGGTGAAGGCGAAGATCGCCCACGGGAGGTGCAGCAGCGCGTAGAGCAGATGCCGCCAGGACACCCCGCTCTTGAGGACTGCGCCCACCCAGGACAACAGGCCGCCGGTTTTGCCGCGCACCGGCGCCGGGTCCGCCACGTCCAGCTTCAGCAGCCCGCGCGCCCGGGCCCGCTCCATCGCGCCGAAACCGCGGCACATGGCCAGCGCGCCGGCCAGGATCGGAACCCCGAGGAAGGTGATCAGCATGCCGATACCCAGCGTCGTCAGGGTGATCGAGAGGCTGAACAGGACCACGCTGATCGGCAGGCTCAGCAGCAGATAGCCGAACTCGCGCCAGGTCCTGCCCTCGAAAGGCGCGCGCAGCGCGGCCGGGAAGAAGTGCTTCACCGGGGGATGGTCCCCGAAACCGGCTCCGGACCGCTGGTGGTCCCGAGTGTCCGGTCCGTATGCCGTGGCCATGGGTGCAGTCCGTTTCTTCTCATGGAGCCGGTTTTTCCGGTTGGTTTCGGGGTTCCGGCCGGTACATCAAGGGTGCTGGGTCGCGGGTCGGCGCACCATGAGGGCGGTATCCCTCTTCGACCGGGGGTTTTCCCCACCCTCTCAGGCGGCTCAGGGGGCTGGGCGCAGGCGTGCCGGCCTTCCGGGGTCGCCGGGCCTCTAGGGGTGCTTGGCCGCCCCCGTACGATTCGGCTCCCTCTCCCGGTCCCGCCAGGGCAGCTCCGCGGTGACCGTCGTAGGACCGCCGGCCGGCGAGTCGAGGACGAACAGCCCATCCACGGCGCCCAGCCGTTCGGCCAGCCCGGCCATACCCGTACCGCCGTCCATCCGGGCCCCGCCCTGCCCGTCGTCGGTGACCTGGAGCATCAGCCGGTCCGCCGTCCGCCACACATCGACCGACGCACGGGTCGCACGTGCATGCTTGCTCACGTTCTGCAACAGCTCCGAGACCGTGAAGTAGGCGATTCCCTCGATCGCCTCCGCGGGACGCGCCGGCAGATCCACTCCCACCGTCACGGGGACGGTGCAGCGGGAGGCGATGGCGGAGAGCGCGGCGTCGAGGCCTCGGTCGGTGAGGACGGCGGGGTGGATGCCGCGGGCGAGGTCGCGGAGTTCCTGGAGGGCGACCTTCACCTCTCCGTGGGCCTCGTCGACCATGCGGGCGGCGGCCTCGGGGTCGTCCGTCAGCTTCTCCTTCGCCAGACCGAGGCCCATGGCGAGGGCGACGAGCCGGGCCTGTGCCCCGTCGTGCAGGTCCCGTTCGATGCGGCGCAGGTCGGCGGCGGCCGTGTCGACGACCACCCCGCGGTCCGACTCCAGCTCGGCGATCCTGCGCTCCAGCTCGTCGGAGGGCGAGAGCAGCCCGCGCGCCATCGCCCGGTCGGCATTGGTGAGGAGCCGCGCGATGTAGGGGAGCACCGGCCACAGCACGACGAGGCTCACGAGCGTCACGGCGAAAGTGAGTACGCCCCAGGGAAGCCGTATGAAGGAGTACAGCACCGCCCGCCAGCCCACCGGGTCCGTGAGGCTCGACCACAGCCAGGGGAAGAACCCCTGTTCCCGGCGGGACAGAACCATCGGGCTCGGCTCGTCGATCCGCACCCCGAGCATCGCCCGCGCCCGGCCCCGCTCGGCCCTCCCGATCAGCCGCGCCCCTTGCAGTCCGGCGGCGAGCAGAGGCAGACCGATCACCGTGACCGCAAGCCCCACGCCGATACCGATCATGAACACTGTGTAAACAAACCCGGCGATGGTCATGGGGAGGTTGGCCAGGAGATAGGCGATCTCCTTCCATGTCCACCGGTCGAGGACGGAGCGGGTGGGCGGTGGCCGGTCGTTGTCGGGCACCAGGGGGCTCATGGTCATACGCCCCAGCCTGCCGGGCGGGGCCCGCGCACGCCATGGGGCTCGTGGGTGGGGTGAAGTAGGGATAACCCCACCCGTTGTCCGATGCGACTGCTTACCCTCTCTTTAACAGGGCCTAGACTCCCGTGCGTACAGATCGTCGAACAAGTTTGAGGGAGCGAGGGGCGGACGTGGCGGACCTGCCGGAATCGACCGTTCTCGCGTCGGACTACTTCCACAGCTATTCAGTGGTCGGACTGCTCGCTGTGATCGGCGTGATGTTCGTCGCCGTCGCCTTCGGTGCCGGCCGACTGCTGCGCCCCGTGGTTCCCACGCCGGAGAAGCTCCTGACGTACGAGTGCGGCGTGGACCCGGTGGGTGAAGGATGGGCACATACCCAGGTCCGTTATTACGTCTATGCCTTCCTGTACGTGATCTTCGCCGTCGACTCGATCTTCCTGTTTCCGTGGGCGACCGTATTCGCCGCACCCGGATATGGGGCGACGACTCTGGTGGAAATGTTCATCTTCCTCGGTTTCCTGGCCGTAGGACTGCTCTACGCATGGAAGAAGGGCGTCCTCGAATGGACGTGACGAGCCCGCCGCCCCCCGAGCACCGGCCCGCAGTGCAATCGGGACCGGAGCCGACGCCCGAGGTGGGGTCCGAACCGCAGCCCGTTCCGACGTTCCTGCCGGAGCCCAAGCGGCTCGGTGTGCTGTCGCGCCTGGCTCCCGAACCGATGAAGGTGGTCCTGAACTGGGGCCGCCGCTACAGCCTCTGGGTCTTCAACTTCGGGCTCGCCTGCTGCGCGATCGAATTCATCGCCGCCTCCATGGCCCGGCACGACTTCATCCGGCTCGGCGTGATCCCGTTCGCTCCCGGCCCGCGTCAGGCCGACCTCATGATCGTGTCCGGCACGGTGACGGACAAGATGGCTCCGGCCGTGAAGCGGCTGTACGAGCAGATGCCCGAGCCCAAGTACGTCATCTCCTTCGGCGCCTGCTCCAACTGCGGCGGCCCGTACTGGGACTCGTACTCCGTGACGAAGGGCGTCGACCAGATCATTCCGGTCGATGTCTATGTCCCCGGCTGCCCGCCCCGGCCCGAGGCGCTCCTCCAGGGCATCCTCAAGCTGCAGGAGAAGATCGCCCGCGAGTCGCTGGGCGAGCGGTACGCGACGGGCGGCGGCAGCCGTCCTTCCACCGCCGCACTGCGCAGCGGCCTGGTCGCCGCTCCGCCGACACCGGGGGAGGGGCAGAAGTGACCGGTACCGAAAGCCATGACCGGGAAAGCTACGACCGGCTTCCGGACGCCGCCGCCGAGCTCTTCGGCGAGGACGCGACGGCCGAGTACGCCTACGACCTGCTGACCGTCGATGTACCGGCCTCCTCCTGGATCGCCGCTCTCGAAACGGCCCGCGACCGGCTGGGGTGCACCTATTTCGACTGGCTGAGCGCTGTCGACGAACCGGGCACCGGCTTCCGGGTCTGCGCCCATGTCGCCTCCCTGGCCGAGGGCAGGGTCCGTCGGCTCTTGATCCGTACGACCGTTCCGCACGAGGCGGCGGTCCTTCCCACCGCCATCGACATCTACGCGGGCGCCGCCTGGCACGAGCGCGAGACACACGAGATGTTCGGCATCGGCTTCGAGGGCCACCCGCACCTGGTGCCGCTGCTGCTGCCCGAGGGCTTCGAGGGCCACCCGCTGCGCAAGGACTTCGTGCTGGCGGCACGCGTCGCGAAGGCCTGGCCGGGCGCGAAGGAGCCGGGCGAGTCGGAGCACGGCGGCCCGAAGCGGCGCACGATGCTGCCGCCCGGCGTCCCCGACCCGAACGAATGGGGCCCCCTCAAGGGCCAGCTCCCGCCCGCCCCGTCCCGACCGGCCCGTGCCCCTCGCGCGGCGGGCGACCGCCCGGTACGCCGTGCCCGCAGCGTGAGCGAGGGCTCGGCCGGCCAGCAGCCGGAGACGGCAGCACCGGCCACCGAGCCCACACCTCCCGCGACCCCGCGCCGTACCCGCAGCGCGTCCCAGGGCTCGGCCGGCCAGCAGCGCGAGGCGGCGAAGCCGGGGACGGCCGGGGCCGAGGCACGGGAACAGGCGGGACCGAACGCGTCGGGGACGGGGACGGCAGAGCCGAACCCCGGAGGCGGCGACGCTCCCTGGCACCACGCCCGCCCGGCCTTCGACACGACCGGGGGCCCGGGGGCGGCGCCCCCGGTTCGGGAAGGGGCGGGCGGGGGAGAGGCCCCGCGCAGCGGCACCCCCATCCCGGAGGCCACGCCCACCCCCGGCACCACAGCCCCCACGGACACCCCCGACCAGCCCGAGCCCCCGGCCCAGGACCCCGCATCCGAGCCGGCCCCCGACCGCCCCGCCGGAGGCGATACCGCGTGAACGACGCACTGGACGTCGCCCTCCGGCTCGTCATCGTCTTCGCCGTGTTCATGGTCCTCCCCCTCGTCGTGGGGCAGACCGAGCACAAGGTGATGGCCCATATGCAGGGCCGCCTCGGACCCATGTACGCGGGCGGCTTCCACGGCTGGGCCCAGCTCGTCGCGGACGGCGTGAAGTTCGCGCAGAAGGAAGACATCGTCCCGGCCGAGGCCGACCGCCGTATCTTCCAGCTCGCGCCGGCCGTCGCACTGCTCCCGTACCTCCTCGTGCTCGTCGCCATCCCGATCGGCCCCGGCGAGGGCGCGGTCGGACAGCTCGTCGACGCGGGCATCTTCTTCGTGCTCGCCGTGATGGGTGTCGGAGTGCTCGGCTCGCTGATGGCGGGCTGGGCCTCGGCCAACAAGTTCTCCCTTCTCGGGGGCCTGCGCACCGCCGCCCAGCTGCTCGCGTACGAACTGCCGATGCTGCTCGCCGCGGCGTCCGTCGCGATGGCGGCAGGCACCGTCTCCCTCCCGGGCATCCTCAACGCCTTCGAGTGGTGGTGGCTGCCCTGGCAGATCGTCGGCGCCCTGGTCTTCTTCGTGGCCGGACTCGCCGAACTGCAGCGCCCGCCGTTCGACATGCCGGTCGCCGACTCGGAGATCATCTTCGGCGCGTACACCGAGTACACCGGCCTCCGTTTCGCACTGTTCCTGCTCGCCGAGTACGCGGGCATCGTCGTCCTGTGCGGACTGACCACCGTCCTCTTCCTCGGCGGCTGGCACGGCCCGTTCGGCGCCGACGGACTCGGCTGGGTCTGGACGCTCCTCAAGACCGCGGTCCTCGCCTTCGTCGTCATCTGGCTGCGCGTGAGCTACCCCCGGCTCCGGGAGGACCAGCTGCAGAAGCTCGCCTGGACGACCCTCATCCCGCTCGCTCTCGCGCAGATCGCGCTCACCGGCATCGTGAAGGTGGCGATCAACTGATGGCTGCATCGCTCCCGCCCTCGCGGCCCCGGATCCCCGGCTCGGGCCTGGCCAAGGGCCTGGCCGTCACCCTGCGGACGATGACGAAGAAGACGGTCACCGCGCAGTACCCGGATGTCCAGCCCGAGCTCCCGCCCCGCTCCCGCGGTGTCATCGCACTGTTCGAGGAGAACTGCACGGTCTGCATGCTCTGCGCCCGTGAGTGCCCGGACTGGTGCATCTACATCGACTCCCACAAGGAGACGGTGCCCGCCGCCACCCCGGGCGGGCGTGAGCGCAGCCGCAACGTCCTCGACCGCTTCGCGATCGACTTCTCGCTCTGTATGTACTGCGGTATCTGTATCGAGGTGTGTCCCTTCGACGCACTGTTCTGGTCGCCGGAGTTCGAGTACGCGGAGACGGACATCCTCGAACTCACCCATGAGCGCGACAAGCTCCGCGAATGGATGTGGACGGTGCCGGAACCGCCCGCACTCGACCCTGGCGCCGAGGAGCCGAAGGAGATCGCCGCCGCCCGCAAGACGGCGGAGAAACTCGAAGCCCAGCGCGCCAAGGAGGCGCAGGAAGCCCAGCAGGCCCAAGAGACCCAGCAGGTTCAGAGAGAAGAAGAGGGGGAGGAGTGACACTCGCAGCCGCCGCGGCCCACTCCGGCTTCCTCTCCCCGACCGGCATCGAGATCGCTTTCGTCCTCGTCGGCATTGCCACCCTCGGCGCAGCCCTCGTCACGGTCACGACCAAGCAACTGGTGCATGCCGCCCTCTGGCTGGTCGTGGCGCTCGGCGGTCTCGCCGTCGAGTACCTCCTGCTCACCGCGGAGTTCATCGCCTGGGTGCAGGTACTGATCTACGTCGGTTCCGTGGTTGTCCTCCTTCTCTTCGGGCTGATGCTCACCAAGGCCCCCATCGGCCGCTCCCCGGACGCCGACTCGGGTAACCGCTGGGCGGCCCTCGGTGTGGCGGTCGCCGCCGCCGGCGCGCTCGTCTGGGTCGTCGTCGACGCCTTCCGCACCACTTGGATCGACCTGGACGGACCGGCCCAGGGCTCCACCGAGGTGACCGGCGCCTTCCTCTTCCGGCACTGGGTGCTGCCGTTCGAAGCGCTCTCCGTCCTGCTGCTCGCCGCCCTCGTCGGCGCGATCGTCCTGTCCCGCAAGCGCAGTAAGGAGCAGAGCTGATGCACCTCGCCTATCCCGCCGTGCTCGCCGCCCTCCTCTTCTGCACCGGGCTGTACGGAGTGCTCGCCCGCCGCAACGCGATCCTGGTCCTGATGTCCGTCGAGCTGATGCTCAACGCCGTCAACCTCAACCTGGTCGCCTTCGACGTCTGGCTCCGCGACACCCTGCACTCCGGCCAGGCCCTCACCCTCTTCACCATCGCCATCGCGGCGGCGGAGATCGGGATCGGCCTGGCGATCGTCCTCGCCGTCCACCGCAACCGCGGCAGCTCGGACATCGACCGCCTCCGCGACACCGCCGAGACCGACGCCGCCGAAACCCTCCCCGGCGATGAGGCCGACGAGACCCACGGCACCGAAGACCAGGCCACTGCTCCGGCAGGGAAGGCAAAGAAGGCAGAGGCCACCGCGTGACCACCACGACCCTCGCCGTCCTCGTCCCCCTTCTTCCGTTCCTGGGCGCCGCGGCCGGTCTCCTTCTCGGACGCACCGCCCCCGGATATGTACGCCCCCTCGCCGTACTGCCCACCCTCGCCGCCTTCGTGCTCGCCGTCGTCGTCGCCTCGGACCAGGGCGGCGGCCGGGCCATCGACGCTGCGACCCGACTCACCCCCACCGGCTCGGTCCCGATCGACCTCGCCCTGCACCTCGACGGTTTCGCGGTCCTCGTCGCCGTCCTGGTCGGGCTCGTCGCGACCTGTGTGCAGATCTACTCGACCGCCTATCTGCGCGACGACCCCCGCTACCCCTCGTACACGGCTCTCGTCTCACTCTTCACCGCCGCGATGCTGCTCGTCGTCTACTCCGGCGACCTGATGGTGCTCCTGGTCGGCTGGGAGATCATGGGCATCTGCTCGTACTTCCTCGTCGGCCACTACTGGGAGACGCCCGAAGCCCGAGCCGCCTCCCTCAAGGCCTTCCTGGTGACCAAGCTCGGCGACGTCCCCTTCCTGATCGGCCTGTTCGCGCTCGCCGCCGACACCGGCACATTCCGTATCACCGGCATCCTGGGCGCCGTCGCGAACGGCGGCCTGGACCACCCCACCGTCGTCGCCCTGCTGCTCCTCGCGGGCGTCGCCGGCAAGTCCGCGCAGTTCCCCCTGCACACCTGGCTGCCCGACGCGATGGCCGGCCCCACCCCCGTCTCCGCGCTGATCCACGCCGCGACGATGGTCGCCGCCGGTATCTACTTCGTGGCCCGACTCCTCCCCGTCTTCGCCCAGTCCGGCGCGGCCCTCGTCGTCCTCGCCGTGATGGCGGCGATCACGATGATCGGCTCGGGACTCGCCGCCCTCGCCCAGGACGACATCAAACGGGTCCTCGCCTACTCGACGATCGGTCAGCTCGGCTACATGTCCGGCGCCCTGGCCGTCGGCGACCGAGGTGCCGCCGTCTTCCACCTCCTCTCCCACGGTGCGTTCAAGGCCGTCCTCTTCCTCGCGGCGGGCGTCGTCATCCACGCCGCCGGGACCAACTCGCTGGCCGCCATGTCCCGTATGGGCGGCCTGACGAAGCGCATTCCGGATGCCTACTGGACGATGACCGTCGCCCTCCTCGCGCTGGCCGCCATCCCGCCGTTCGCCGGCTTCTTCTCCAAGGAAGCCGTCCTCGTCGCCGCCGAGCACACCGCACTCGGGGACCGGCACGTCGCCCCGGCCGCCGCCGGCTGGACCGTCCTCGTCGCCGGACTGCTCGCCGCCGTCCTCACCGCCGCGTACGCCACCCGCCTCTGGCTCCTCGCCTTCCGGGGCCGCGGTGCCGAGACCCCCGACCACGGCAGGCAGCCCGTCGCGATGACCGCCGTCCTCTGGGTGCTCGCCGTACCCACCATCGCCTTCGGACTGACCGTCGGCTCGATCACCGACTGGTTCGACGGCCACAGCCTCACCCCGTCCCTGACCACCGCCGTCCTCTCCACGGGCGTCGGCCTCGTCGGAGGCCTCGTCACCTACGGCGCCTGGCGCCACACATCGGCACTCGCCGCCCGCACCCCCGTCGGCACCGTCGTCGCCCACCCCGACGCCGAACCCGCCCTTGTCGAGGCCCAGGCCATGTCGGCGCACACCGCCGCCTACGGCACCGACGGGGACGCCCCCGACCCGGCCGACCCCGGCCGCCTGCTGCTCGGCCCGCTCCACCGGCACGCCGCCGCCGGCTTCCACCTCGACGCCCTGTACACGACCCTGTTCGTCCGCCCCGTCCAGGCCGCGGCGAGCCTCGTCCGCTTCCTGGACCGCGAGGTCGTCGACACCTACGTACGAGGCTCCGGCACCGGCGCACGCTGGCTCGGCATCGCCGTCCGCCGCGCCCAGACCGGCAATGTGCAGACCTACCTCAGCGCACTGCTCGCCGGTTCCCTAGTCCTGGCGATCGCCGCCGTCGTTTTTGCCAACGTCAACGCCGGGTCGTGAGCCGTGATCGATATCAGCGAATCCGTGATGCAGTTCCTTCTCGCGTTCATCGTCGTCGTCCCGCTCATCGGCGCCGTGGCCGCTCTGTTGCCGGCCCCGCCCGGGCTGAAGGGGAACAGCCCCGACCAGGCAGTGCTCCGCCACGGCGTGACCGTCACCGGTGCGATCCTCATCGCCGCGATCGTGCTCGCCGCCGGCTTCGACCACGACCACCCGTCGAAGATGCAGGCCACCACCGACATCAGCTGGATCCCGGCGCTCGACGTCCGCATCCACCTCGGCATCGACGGCATCTCGCTCCCCCTTCTCGTACTGACCGCGCTGCTGACCTTCCTCTGCGCGCTCTACAGCTACTTCAAAATGCCTGAGGGCCCCTCCCCGAAGGCCTTCGTCGCGCTCATCCTCGTCCTGGAGTCCGGCACTCTCGCGACCTTCGCCGTCCTCGATCTGCTGCTGTTCTTCCTGGCGTTCGAGATGGTGCTCATCCCGATGTACTTCCTCATCGCCCGCTGGGGCGGTGCGCAGAAGCAGGCCGCCGCCTGGAAGTTCATCCTCTACACCCTGCTCGGCTCGGTGATCATGTTGCTGGGCCTGCTCCTCATCGGACTGAAGAGCGGCACCTTCGACATGGTGGCACTCGCCACTGACAACGGCCGTGGGCTCACCTCGTCCGTGCAGGTCATCGCCGTTCTGGCGATCGGCATCGGGCTCGCCGTGAAGACCCCGATGTGGCCGCTGCACAGCTGGCTCCCGGACGCCCACACCGCCGCCCCGACCGTCGGCTCGGTCCTGCTCGCGGGCGTCCTGCTGAAGATGGGTACGTACGGATTCGTCCGCATCCTGCTCCCCGTCACCCCCGACGGAATGCACACCTTCGCGCCCTACCTCGCCGCCTTCGCGGTCGTCGGAATCATCTACGGATCGCTCGCCTGCCTGGCGCTGGCCCGCCCCGGCTCCAAGGGCGACCTCAAACGTCTGATCGCGTACTCCTCCGTCGGGCACATGGGCTTCGTACTCCTCGGCATCGCGAGCATGACCCCCACCGGAGTCAACGGCGCGCTCTTCGCCAACATCGCCCACGGCCTCATCACCGGCCTGCTGTTCTTCCTGGTCGGCGCGGTCAAGGACCGGTACGGCACCGCCGACCTCGACACCCTCTCCGGCGCCACCGGGGCCGCGCTCTACGGCCGGGCCCCCCGCCTCGGCGGCCTCCTCGCCTTCGCTGCCGTCGCCTCCCTGGGCCTGCCCGGGCTCGCCGGGTTCTGGGGCGAGATGCTCGCCCTGTTCGGCTCCTTCGACCCCGCCGACGGCCTCAGCCGCCCCGCCTTCCTCACCTTCATGTCGATCGCCGCGTTCGGCACCCTGCTCACCGCCGCGTACATGCTGATCGTCGTACGCCGGGTCTGCATGGGTGAGAAGCGGGAAGAGCCGCACCCGCTGGCCGATGTCCAGACGTACGAGTTCGCCGCCTGGACCCCGCTCGTCGCCCTCACCGTCCTCGCCGGTCTGTGGCCCGCCGTCCTCCTCGGCCTCACCGACCCGGCCGTGCAGAAGCTCCTCGCAGGAGGCAAGTCGTGACCACAGCCGTCGTCACCCCGGGCGTCGTCACCACAGTGGCCGAGAGCACCACCAGCCTCGTCCAGTCCATCGACTGGCTCGCGATCGCGCCCCCGGTCGTCGTCGCGGCCGTCGCCCTGATCGTCCTGGTCGCCGACCTCTTCCTGCCCGAGGAACGCAAGCCGCTCCTCGGCCGGGTCACGATCGCCGGACTCGTGGCCGCACTCGCCCTCCTCGTCCCGCTGCGCGATGGCGACCGCTCCACCTTCTGCCTCACCGCGGCAACCACCGGCACCGGTGGCACCGGGGCCTGCAGCTACACCGCCGACCACTTCGCCCTCGTCATCCAGGCCCTCGTACTCGGCGGTGCCCTGCTGACCGCCCTGCTCTCCCTCGGCGACACACGCAAACTCCCCGCGGGCGAGTTCTGGTTCCTCCTGCTGTCCTCCGCGTCGGGCGCCGCACTCCTGCCCGCCGCGCGCGACCTCGCCACCCTCGTCGTCGCCCTCGAAGTCGCCTCGCTGCCCGCCTTCGCCCTTGTCGGCATCAAGCTCGGCGACCGGCGCTCCTCCGAGGCCGCGCTGAAGTTCTTCCTCTCCTCCGTCGTCGCGACCGCCGTCATGCTGCTCGGCGTCAGCTTCGTGTACGCCACCACCGGCACCCTGCACCTCACGGAGATCGCCGCCCGGCTCGACGACGTACCCGGTCAGCTCGACACCCTCGCCGAGGCGGGTGTCGTCCTCACCCTGGTCGGCTTCGCCTTCAAGACGGCCGCCGCGCCCTTCCACTTCTGGGTTCCCGACACCTACGTCGGCGCACCCCTGCCGGTCGCCGCCTACCTTTCGGTCGTCGGCAAGGCGGTCGGCTTCTCCGGCCTCATCCTCGTCACCGTGATCGCGTTCCCGGCGTACGCCGACGTCTGGGGACCGGCCCTCGCCGTCCTCGCCGCGCTCACCATGACGACCGGCAACGTCGCCGCCCTGCGCCAGAACGCCACCCGCGTCCGCAGCGCCGTACGCCTGCTCGCCTGGTCGTCCGTCGCCCAGGCCGGCTACCTCCTGGTGCCGATCGCCGCCGCCGCGTACTCCAGCGACGAGCACATCGGCTCCACCGTCGCGTACGCCCTCATGTACGCCGTCGTGAACCTCGGCGCATTCGCGGTCGCGGCCCTCGTCGCGCGTACGAACCCCGGAAACCGGATCTCCGACTACCGCGGTCTGTACGCCACCCGCCCCCTGACCGCCCTCGCGATGGCCTTCTTCCTGCTCTGCCTGGCCGGCCTGCCGCCCGGCATCGTCGGCCTCTTCGCCAAGGTCACGGTCTTCTCAGCGGCCGTCGACGCGGGACTCGGCTGGCTCGCCGTCGTCATGGCCGTCAACGTCGTGATCGCGCTCTACTACTACCTGCAGTGGACCGCGGCGCTCTTCCGCGCTCCGGAAGAGACCCCGGCGGACGAGGCCGCACCCGCCCCCACCAGGCACCGCGCCCCGGCCTCCCTCACCGCCGCGATCGCCCTCACCGCCGTCGTCGGTGTCGTGCTCTCCGGTGCCCCGCAGACGGTCCTCAGGTTCGCCGCCGTCAATCTCTTCTGATGTACGCAAGATCGGTTTGCCCGGGACGGCCCGTACAGGGCAAGGTCATGCCCGCACATCCCCACGAACGTACGCATGTCCCAGAGGAGCAAGAGCAGTGCTGAACGGGTTCAAGGACTTCATCCTGCGCGGAAACGTCATCTCCATGGCCATCGGGCTGGCCGTCGGAGCCGCGTTCACCGCAGTCGTCACCGGATTCAGCACCGCCTTCATCACCCCGCTGATCGGCCTCGCAACCGGTTCCGTCGGAGACTTCAGCGCGGCGGAGTTCTCGATCGAGGGCGCCATCTTCCCGTACGGGAAGTTCCTCGCCGCCGCCATCGCCTTCCTGATCACCGCGGCGGTGCTCTACTTCTGCGTCGTCGTCCCCATGACGAAGGTCCAGAGCCGCTTCTCCAAGGCGGACGAGAAGAAGGTCGACATCAAGGCCGCCGTGCGCGACTGCCCCCGCTGCTACACCGAGATCCCGGCCATCGCCTCCCGCTGCGCCCACTGCACCAGCGAGATCAAGCCGGACCCCGAGGCCCTCGCACTCGCCGGCCTCCCCGCCCAGCGCTGAGCCGCCCGGCGCCGACCGGCACACGCCGATCCCTTCCACCCGTACGGCCCAGGGCCTGTCCGGCAGTCGATGCCGGACAGGCCCTGTTCCCGCGGCCGCGCGCACAAGGGAACTAGCTCTCCTCGCCTGGCGTTGACCAGTACGGGAGGCTCCACTGGGGGAGTGGAGACCACCAAGCAAAGGGTTCCCCTGCCGCACCACTTGGAGGGCGTACCGTGCACCGCCGGCACAACGGGCTGAGAACCGCCGTACTCCTCGGGGGCCTGTCCGCACTCATCATCGTCATCGGAAGCTTCTTCGGACGTACAGGCCTGATCGTCGCGCTCCTCGTAGCCGTCGGCACCAACGCCTACGCGTACTGGAACAGCGACAAGCTGGCGCTCAGGGCCATGCGCGCCCGCCCCGTCAGCGAATTCGAGGCGCCACAGCTCTACCGCATGGTCCGCGAGCTCTCAACAGCAGCCCGCCAGCCCATGCCCCGGCTCTACATCTCCCCGACACAGGCACCCAACGCCTTCGCCACCGGCCGCAATCCGCGCAACGCGGCGGTCTGTTGCACCGAGGGCATCCTGCAGATTCTGGACGAGCGAGAGCTGCGCGGAGTCCTCGGCCACGAGCTGAGCCATGTCTACAACCGCGACATCCTGATCTCGTCCGTCGCCGGAGCGCTCGCCTCCGTCGTCATGTTCCTGGTCAACTTCGCCTGGCTGATCCCGGTGGGCCGGTCCGACGACGACGAGGGCCCCGGCATCCTCGGCATGCTGCTGATCATGATCCTCGGCCCGCTGGCCGCCTCCGTCATCCAACTGGCCGTAAGCCGCTCCCGCGAATACGAGGCGGATGCCTCGGGCGCCCAGCTGACCGGCGACCCACTGGCCCTCGCCAGCGCCCTGCGGAAGCTCGAAGCCGGTACGAAACAGCTCCCTCTGCCCCCCGAGCCGAGGATCGAGACCGCGAGCCACATGATGATCGCGAATCCCTTCCGCCCCGGCCAGGGCATCTCCAAGATGTTCTCGACACACCCGCCGATGGCGGAGCGCATCGCACGCCTGGAACAGATGGCAGGTCGTCGTCCGTGAGGACGATCCGTGCGGACGGCCTCAGTGGAAGTCGGAGAAGAGCAGACCGAAGAAGATCCACAGAGGGATGCCGAGCACAGCGAGCACGGCCATCGCCAGCCCGGCCAGGCAGCCGCACCCCGTCAGTCGGTTGCTGGTTCTCGCGTACTCATCGTTGTCCCCCATGCCGCCATTGAACCGCGTCCCCTGTCAGGGGACGACGACAGCCCCTAGCGGGCTCCGAACGCCTCGTCGGTCGTGACCACCTCTCGGCCCAGCGGCATGAGCGAGATGGGGATCATCTTCAGGTTTGCCCAGCCGAAGGGGATTCCGATGATCGACACGAACAGCGGAATGCTCGTGATCAGGTGCCCCAGCGCGAGCCACCACCCGGCGAAGACGAGCCAGATCACGTTACCGACGCACGAGGGCGCACCCGCGTCGGGCCGCTCCACGGTGGTCCGTCCGAATGGCCACAGCACATAGCCGGCGATTCTCAGCGAGGCGATGCCGAACGGGATCGTCACGATCAGGACGAAGCAGATGATCGCAGCGAGCAGGTAGCCAAGGGCCATCCAGAACCCACAGAACACCACCCACAAGACGTTCAGGATCAGCTGTACAAGCTTCATGATCACTAGCCTTTCGCAAGTTTCGCCTGTCAGGGCTGTTCAAAGCCAGTATCGGTCCCGGAACGGAAGAGGGCTCGCCTGACTGTCAGTGCCGTCGTCCACCATGAACCCATGAACGACACCGAGCAGTTGCTGGCAGCCGCGGAGAAGACCGCACGCACCGCCCCGCGCCGGGAGAAGTACCCCCTCCCGGCGCCCCTGCCCGCCGAGGGCGTCGTGCGTGCCGAAGCCGCCCTCGGCTTTGCCCTGCCGCCGCTGCTCACCGCCCTGTACACCCGGATCGCCAACGGCGGCTTCGGGCCGGAGTACGGTCTGATGCCGCTGATCGGCGACCGGGCTCCGGACGGGGAGGAGTCCGTGGTCGCGCAGTATCTCGCCCACCGCCGGAGCGCGACCGAGGAGGGCGAGTGGCCGTGGCCGGAGGGCGTGCTGCCGATATGCAGCCTGGGCTGCGGGATGTACTCCTGCGTGGACTGCCGCAGCGAACACACCACGGTGCTGCTCTTCGAGCCGAATGCCGACGAGCCCGAGCACGCCTGGTACGTGGACCAGCCCGACCTCGCACAGTGGCTGCGCAACTGGCTGGACGGCACCGCGTGGTACTCCGAGGAGTCCGAGGACGATGGGGCCGACATGGCGCCCTGGCCGGATTTCAGCGCCCGCGCATGACCCATGAACGGGTGGGTGTGGCCGGTTCGCGGACCGCGCACTGCAACCGCCCGACCGGCAGGAACGTCTTGGATTCCAAGACCGAGTGACGGGTAGGTTCGCACGCATGAGCATCATTGGTTGGATCATTCTCGGACTGCTTGCCGGCGCCATCGCCAAGGTCCTGCTCCCCGGCCGCGACCCGGGCGGCCTGGTCGGCACCACCCTCATAGGGATCATCGGTGCCTTCCTCGGCGGCTGGATGTCGTCGCGCTTCCTCGACCGGCCGATCTCCAACGACTTCTACGACACGGCCACTTGGGTCGCGGCCATCGGTGGTTCACTGGTCCTGCTGATCGTCTACCGGCTGCTCTTCGGGAACTCCCGCGAACGCCGCTGACGCCCGTCAGCACCTGGGGTGCCCAACCCGGTCTCGCGCAGGGTCAGATTGAGCCGGCCACGGCTCATCCCCGCCGCAGGATCGGCCGTCCCCGGGGAGACCTTCGGTACACCGTGGAACGCGAAGCGTGAGGGCCCGCCGAAGACGAACAGGTCGCCGGAGGCCAACTCCACATCTGTGTAGGGCTTTCCGCGGTTCTCCGTGTTCCCGAAGCGGAAGACACAGGTGTCGCCGATGCTGAGTGACACCACCGGAGCACCGGACCGCTCCTCCTTGTCCTGATGCATGCCCATCCGCGCCGCGCCGTCGTAGAAGTTGATGAGGGCGGCGTCCGGCGCGTACGTCCGGGCCGGGCTCTCGTCCCCGTACGCCTCTGCCAGTGCCTCCCGTCCCAACTCCGCCAGCCAGTCGGGGAATGCGGCGACCCGCGCACCGTTCACATCGTCGGCCGTGCGTGAATACCGGTACGGCTGCCAGTGCCACCCCAGACAGACCGTCTGCACGGACATCACCCCGCCACCCGGCACCACCGTGTGCCGCAACGGCACAGGCCCGCGCGCCCATTCCCGGCAGGCCGCCACCAACTCCCGTTGGCGCTCCGGCGGCAGCCAATCGGGCACATGCACGGCCCCCGGTGCGACGACGGCCCGCGGCCTCGGAAAGAGCCCGGCCATGTCAGCGCACCGCCAGGGCGCCTTCCAGCCCCAGAAGCTGTTCCTTGCGCTCCAGGCCACCCGCGTACCCCCGCAAGGCCCCGTCCGCGCCGATCACTCGATGGCACGGCCGTACGACCAGCAGGGGATTGCGCCCGATCGCCGTACCCACGGCCCGCACGCCCGCCCCGGGCGTACCGATCCGTTCGGCGATCTGCCCGTACGACACGGTCTCCCCGTACGGGACAGTGTCCAGCGCAGCCCAGACCCGGCGCTGGAAGTCGGTGCCCAGGCCGTCCGCGTACGCGATGTCGAAGCGGGTCAGTCGCCCCTCGAAGTACTCCCGCAGCTGTGCGGCGATCCCCGCGAAGGCTTCCGGCGCGTGGACCCACCCGTCCTGGACGACTGCGGCGCCCTTCTGGCCGGGCAGCGAGAGCGAGGCGAGCGCGACCTCGCCGTCCGTGCCGGTGGCCTCCTCGCCGACCAGCAGCAGCTCACCCAGCGGGCTGTCGACCGTTGCGTACATGGTCATGACTCGTCCCTCTCCTTGCCCGTCATGCCGGAAATCGACAGAATCGTCGTTCGACATGGACAAGTCTGCGTCCTCCGCTCCGTCGCGACCGGCGGTATTCGGACATCGCATCCCGGGTGCGGGGCGGAGCGGCGCATCCCGCTCCGCGCCACCCCGCGCCCGGAAGGCGCACGGCGTGCCGGAGGCCTACCGGTAGTTCACGAACTGCACGGCGAAGTCGAAGTCCTGGCCCTTCAGCAGCGCCTGCACGGCCTGCAGATCGTCCCGGCTCTTCGAGCTGACCCGCAGCTCATCGCCCTGGACCTGCGCCTTGACGCCCTTCGGGCCCTCGTCGCGAATGATCTTCGCCACCTTCTTGGCGTTCTCCTGGGAGATGCCTTCCTCGATCGTGGCGAAGATCTTGTACTCCTTGCCGGACAGTTGCGGCTCGCCCGCGTCCAGAGACTTCAGCGAGATGCCGCGCTTGATCAGCTTGGACTGGAAGATGTCGAGGATCGCCTTGACCCGCTCCTCGCCGTTCGCCTCCATCAGGATCTTCTCGCCGGACCAGGAGATCGAGGCGCCCGTGCCCTTGAAGTCGTAACGCTGCGAGATCTCCTTGGCGGCCTGGTTGAGGGCGTTGTCGACCTCCTGCCGCTCGACCTTCGAGACGATGTCGAAACTGGAGTCGGCCATGACGTGTGGCTCCTTGTATCGGGGGTGCTGGGAAACGGGGTGCATACGGGCGGCTGCGGGCCTGTCGGCCCCGCGTCGCCGATCAAAGCCTAGCCACCCACGCCCGATCGGGCCGCTGATCAATCCAGTGGCGTAGCACCCCCGGGCATCGGGTATCGTTTACGTCGTTGCCACGGAGCGCCGCCGAAAAGCGGTTCTCACGGCAGCAATCCCCGGCGGTGTGCCCGAGTGGCCAAAGGGAGCAGACTGTAAATCTGCCGGCTCAGCCTACCCAGGTTCGAACCCTGGCGCCGCCACATAGCAAGGCCCCTGTCCCAGGACAGGGGCCTTCTTTGTTTCTGCTGCGAGGGGTCGTGAAGAGGCACGTGAACGTGGAACCTGTGCTGGTCAGCGCTTGTCTGCACGGAGTGCCCTGCCGCTTCGACGGCCGTGGCAAGGCCTCCGCCGCAGTGGCCGAGGCCATCGGGGACCGCCGCCCCGTCGTCTTCTGTCCCGAGGTCGCGGCCGGACTGCCCACCCCCCGCCGCCCCGCCGAGATCGTCGGCGGCGACGGCCACGACGTGCTGGACGGTCGCGCCCGCGTCGTCGATGACACCGGGCACGATGTGACGGAGGAGTTCGCGGACGGCGCCCGGCGGGCACTGGAGGCCGCGCGCAGGGCCGGGTGCGCCGAGGCGCTGCTGATGGCGCGCAGCCCTTCCTGCGGGCGCGGCACGGTCTATGACGGTACGTTCACGGGCGCGCTGCGCGAGGGTGACGGCGTCACCGCCGCCCTGCTGGAGCGCCACGGCATCACGGTCCGCCCGGCGCCGGGCGGCTGAACCGGGGCGGCGCGCCGCTGCCCCGGACCGGGCGTGCAGTCGTCGGAAAGCCGAACCAGCGGCTCAGTTTCCCGCCACGTCCTTCACGGCGACCGACACCGGCATGTTCCCCGAGATGAGTTCCAGGGTCAGCCCCGCCGTCGCCGGGGTCTCCAGCAGTTCCAGCAGCGCCACCGCCACATCGTCGCGCGGCACCGGTCCGCGGCCGGTCGATGCGGTGAGGAGGACCATCCCGGTGCCCGCGTCGTTCGTCAGCATTCCGGGGCGCAGGATCGTCCAGTCGAGTGCGGTCCTGGAGCGCACGTACGCGTCGGCGGCGCCCTTCGCCCGCAGGTAGGCGTCGAAGACCTCGTCGCCCGGGTGGTCGGGGTCGGCGCCCATCGACGAGACCACTACGTATCGCCGTACGCCCGCCCGTTCCGCCGCGTCCGCGAACAGCACCGCCGCGCCGCGATCCACCGTCTCCTTGCGTTCCGAGCCGCTGTCCGGGCCCGCACCGGCCGCGAAGACCGCCGCGTCGGCGCCGCGCAGCACCTCCGCCGTCTGGTCCACGGTGGCCGATTCGAGGTCCAGGACTACCGGCTCGGCGCCTGCCGCCCGGAGGTCCTCGCTCTGTTCCGGATTCCGGATGACGCCTACGGCCTCGTCCCCGCGCGCGGCGAGCAGTCGCTCCAGCCGCAGCGCGATCTGACCATGTCCACCTGCGATGACAATGCGCATGCTCACGACCGTACGCCGCGGCGGGCCCACGCGCTCAGGGACCGCCGCAGGGACCGGAATCCGGCCGGGTCTGGCGGGGCAGACCGAGGGCGACGACGGTCTCCGAGTCGCAGTACTCGCGCACCGCGCTCGTCCGCGTCACGACCCGGCCGCGATGCACCACGACCCGGCTGTAGGCGAGCGACAGCACGCCCGAGAGCTGCTCCCCGCGTACGGCGAGCAGCTCGGCCGGGAAGCCGGCCTCGACCCTGACCTCGGGCAGCCCCATCGCCTTCCTCGCGACCGAGGAGACCGCCTCGTACGCCTCGTCGGCCCGCATCCCGCTCTGCGAGGCCAGCAGGTAGGCGGCCTCCAGCGGATCCCCGCGGCCCACAGGGTTTGCGACGTCCCGCAGCGCTCCGCTGCCCGCCGCGACCCGCACTCCGGCCGCACGCAGCAGCCGTACGGGGGCGGTGCCCCGGCCTTCCACCCCGCAGCAGCCGCCCTGGGGGAGGCAGATCACCGTCACTTCGGCCGCGGCGAGCTGGTCGGCGGCGCGGGCCGCGGCCTGAGAGGGAAGCCGCGAGAGGCCGGCGCACGGGCCGATGGAGACGCCGGGCCGCAGCCCGGCCGCCATGGCGGCCAGTCGGCCGAGCCGGGCCGGATCGCCACCGTCCGTGTGCAGATCGACGGGGCAGCCCTGTTCGGCGGCGATCTCCAGGACGGCTTCCGTGTACCCCGCCGGATCCGGGTCGAGGTCGGGGCAGCCGCCGACCGCGCCGGCCCCCATCTTCACGGCGTCACGCAGCATGGCCAGGTTGTCGGCGCCCGCGACGCCGGTGAGCAGTCGGGGTACGGCGACGGGGGTCAGCTCGGCGAGTCCGCACAGCGAGCGGCGCGCCTGCAGTACGGCTTCGAGGGAGGTGAGGCCCTGGACGTCCCCGATCCGCACGTGTGCGCGCAGCGCGGTGGCGCCGTGGCCGAGCTGCAGCAGGGAAGCCTCGGTGGCGCGGCGCTGGATGTCCTCCCGGCGTTGCGACACGGGGCCGGGACCGTCGGGGCCCGCACCGTGGGCGGTGAGCGCGGTGTCGCTGTGGGCGTGGGGCTCGGCGGGGGCGGGGAGCAGCAGATAGCCGCGCAGGTCCACCCGCGGACCCGGTGCGGTCAGGCTGCCCGCGGTCCCGACAGCCTCGATGCGGCTGCCGCCGAGCCGTACGTCCACGATGCGGCCGTCGGTGAGACGGGCGCCGCAGAGCACCAGGGTGCCGGTCTCGGCGGTGTCGGGGCTGCTGGTTGCATCGGCCGCGTCGGCGGCGTCGTCGTCCGGCCGCCGCGGCTGGCTGTCGGGCATCGCGCTCCTGGGAAGGGGTACAAGATCACGCAGAGTGAGTCGAGCCTAGGGGCGTGTTCGGTCCGGTTCGAGGAGGAGCGAAATAGTCGTACCGGCGTGGCCCTGAGGGGTATCCGGGGCACGGGTGTACGGCTGTGGTCGCGGTGGCTCAAGCGGTGGCCGAGGCGCCGTTCAAGCGGCTGGTGAGCGGGCCGGAAGGCCGCCGGCCGGGGGATCGGCAGGGGCTCGATCAAGGGCGCAGGTCGGGGCTTCGAAACGGATTTGGGCGATCGGCGACCAACCGTGTAATGTCTTCATCGCTCGCCCCAATAGCTCAGTCGGTAGAGCGTCTCCATGGTAAGGAGAAGGTCTGCGGTTCGATTCCGCATTGGGGCTCTGGTGATCGGGAAACCCCGCTTCGGCGGGGGGACTCGTCATCAAAGCGGTGTAGCTCAGTCGGTAGAGCAAGCGGCTCATAATCGCTGTGTCACCGGTTCAAGTCCGGTCACCGCTACTTACGGTAGCCGATTGTGGGGTCGGTCCTTCGATCGGCTACTCTTTTTTGCGTTCATCCGTCCATCGTCCGTCCAAGGAGCACTCACGTGGCTGCCACCGACGTCCGCCCGAAGATCACGCTGGCCTGCGTGGAGTGCAAGGAGCGGAACTACATCACCAAGAAGAACCGGCGTAACAACCCGGACCGTCTTGAGATGAAGAAGCACTGCCCGCGCTGCAACTCACACACTGCGCACCGCGAAACGCGCTGAAACAGGCTCGTACACGAGGCCGTCCCCACTGGGGGCGGCCTCGTGTCGTTGTATGAGGGCTGTCCTTCGGCCTTTTCATCTTTCATCAGGAGGTAGCGAGCTCATGGCGCTCGACCAGTCCTTCGTGGGGCGGATCTATCCGCCCACTCCGCCGTACGAGGTCGGCCGGGAGAAGATTCGCGAGTTCGCCGAGGCGGTGGGCGACACGAATCCGGTGTACGTCGACCCCGAGGCCGCCAAGGCGCTCGGCCACAGCGATGTGATCGCGCCGCCGACGTTCGTCTTCTCGATCACCTTCAAGGCCGCGGGGCAGGTGATTCAGGACCCGCAGCTGGGCCTGGATTACAGCCGCGTGGTGCACGGTGACCAGAAGTTCGCCTATGTGCGCCCCGTGCGGGCGGGGGACCGGCTGACGGTCACCTCGACGATCGAGGGCATCAAGTCCATGGCGGGCAACGACATCCTGGACATCCGTGGCGAGGTCCACGACGAATCCGGTGAGCACGTCGTGACCGCGTGGACGAAGCTGGTGGCTCGCGCCGCCGAGGAGGCGTGATGACGGCGAAGGTTGCTTACGAGTCGGTCGAGGTCGGTACGGAGCTGCCGGCGCAGTCCTTCCCGGTGAGCCGGGCGACGCTGGTGCAGTACGCGGGCGCTTCCGGTGACTTCAACCCGATCCACTGGAACGAGAAGTTCGCCCGCGAGGTCGGACTGCCGGACGTGATCGCGCACGGCATGTTCACCATGGCCGAGGCGATCCGGGTGGTCACGGACTGGGTCGGCGACCCGGGTGCGGTCGTCGAGTACGGGGTGCGGTTCACCAAGCCGGTTGTCGTGCCGAACGACGACAAGGGCGCCTTGATCGAGGTCAGCGCCAAGGTGGCCGCCCTGCTGGACGACAGGCAGGTGCGGGTGGACCTGACGGCCATGAGCGAGGGCAAGAAGGTGCTGGGCATGTCCCGTGCGGTGGTGCAGCTCGGCTGAGGCCGTTGACTGCGGGTGAGGGGCACTGTCCTTGGGCGGTGCCCCTCATGCATGCGTCCGCCCCGATGCGACGTTCGACGATCGAGAGGTCGTTGACTAAGTTAGTGATTGAGTACTAACTTAGTTGTATGGCAAGGATGAGTGCAGAAGAGCGGCGCGAGAGCGTCATCCGTGCGGCGGTCACCGAGTTCGCCCGCGGCGGTTACGACGCCACCTCCACCGAGGCGATCGCCAGGCGTGTGGGGGTCTCGCAGCCGTACCTCTTCCGTCTCTTCCCCAATAAGCAGGCCATGTTCCTCGCCGCCGCCGAGCGCTGCCTCGTGGACACCCGGAAGGTCTTCTCCGACGCGGCCGAAGGCCTTGAGGGTGACGAGGCGCTGCATGCCATGGCCGCGGCGTATCAGCGCCTGATCGTCGGTGACCCGGACAAGCTGCTCATGCAGATGCAGGTGTACGCGGCCGTCGCGGCGGCCGAAGCCTCGGGGGATCACGGGTTCGGCGAGTCGGTTCGCGCCGGCTGGCTGCAGATGTGGGACGAGGTCCATCTCGCGCTCGGTGCCGATCTCGGTGAGACGACGACGTTCCTCGCGTACGGCATGCTCGTCAACACCCTGGCCTCGCTGGGTTTCCCGGCCGGGCACCGGATCTGGTCGGGGTTCTACGACTCGGCCAGGCCGATCGCCTGAACGGCGCGGCCCGGGTTCCGCCCGGCTTTCTGCCCAGAGAAGTTAGTCATTGATAACTAACCCCCAGGGGGAGCAGTGAACCAGCACACAGCAGGCCGCTCAGGAGCGGTCTGGGCCCTTGTCATCACCAGCGTCGCCGGATTCATGGCGGCCCTCGACAACCTCGTCGTCACCACCGCCCTGCCCTCCATCCGCAAGAGCCTCGGCGGCGAACTGCCGGAGCTCGAATGGACGGTGAACGCCTACACCCTCACCTTCGCCGTCCTGCTGATGCTCGGGGCTGCCCTCGGCGACCGGTTCGGCCGGCGCCGGCTCTTCCTCGCCGGGCTCACCGTCTTCACCGGCGCCTCCGCCGCGGCGGCACTCTCGCCCGGGATCAACGAACTGATCGCCTTCCGGGCCGTCCAGGGCGTGGGTGCGGCGATCATGATGCCGCTGACGCTCACACTGCTCACGGCCGCCGTGCCGCCCGCACGCCGCGGTGCCGCGCTCGGCATCTTCAGCGCCGTCACCGGACTGGCCGTGGCCAGCGGACCGCTGATCGGCGGCAGCCTCACCGAGCACCTGTCCTGGCAGTGGATCTTCTGGCTGAACGTCCCGATCGGTCTGGTCCTGCTGCCGCTGGCGCGGCTGCGCCTGACGGAGTCGCACGCGCCGGACTCACGGCTCGACATACCCGGCACGCTCCTGGGCAGCGCCGGACTCTTCGGCATCGTCTACGGCCTGGTCAACGCCGACTCCGAAGGCTGGACCAGCCCCACCGTCCTCACGGCCCTGCTCGCCGGCGCCGCGCTCATCGGCGGGTTCATCCACCACGGCTTCCACGCGAAGAACCCGATGCTGCCCATGCGGCTCTTCCGCAGCCGTGCGTTCTTCGGGATCAACATGGCCAGCCTGCTGATGTTCTTCGGGATGTTCGGGTCGATCTTCCTGCTCAGCCAGTACTTCCAGGGCGTGCTGGGCTACTCGCCCGCCGAGGCCGGCCTGCGGATGCTGCCCTGGACCGGGATGCCGATGCTGGTCGCACCCATCGCGGGCACGCTCTCCGACCGGTTCGGCGGCCGCCCGGTGGTCGTGGCCGGGCTCGTTCTCCAGGCGGTCGGTCTTGCACTCTTCGCGATGGTCATCGGGCCCGATGCCTCGTACTCCTCGCAGCTGCCCGGCCTGATCGTCGGCGGCGTCGGCATGGCTCTGTACTTCGCACCCGCCGCCAGCCTCGTGATGTCCAGCGTCCGCCCCGCCGAACAGGGCATCGCCTCCGGTGCCAACAACGCCCTGCGCGAGGTCGGCGGAGCTCTCGGGGTCGCCGTGCTCGCCACTGTCTTCTCCTCGCAGGGCGGCTACGACTCCGCGCAGTCGTTCACGGACGGGACCGTTCCGGCGGTGTGGATAGGTGCCGGTGTGGTGGCGCTGGCCGCGCTCGTCGCCCTGCTCATCCCGGGCCGCCGCGACGCCTCGGCCCCGGAGCCCGCGGCGGCCGAGGGGCGCGTCCCCGTCGCCGCCTGAGCCACGGCTCCGCGCGTACGGTCCGTGGC
>NZ_JBHVWS010000034.1:14134-107593 GCF_042882185.1 Streptomyces sp. NPDC058239 | reverse complement strand
CTCCCCCGCCGGGCCCGGGGGGGGGGGGGGGGGGGGGGGGCCCCCGCCCGCCCCCCCCCCCGGCCCCGCGGCCCCGGGGGCCCCCCCCCCCCCGGCCGGCCCGCCCCCCCCCCCACGGCCCTGAGTCCCCTACGGATCAGACGCCGGCGCCGAGCACCGCGTTGATCCGCTGCGGGTCCCCGCACACGATCAGCAGGGCACCGGCACGTTCCCGCGCACCGGACAGTGCATCGGCAACGGCGTCACCGCCGTCGCCGTTGACGGCGACGATCACCACGGGGCGGGGCTTCACCCGCTCCGTGGCTGCGGCACCGGCGAAGAAGACGTCATCGCCGGCTTCGTGCTGCGCCCAGTAGGCGGCCTCGCCGAAGGAGAGTTCGTGCACTGCCCACGGGTGCTGCTCGCCAGTGGTGAGCACCAGGATGTCGCCTGGTGCGCGTCCGGAGTCGAGCAGCAGGTCCACCGCTTCGTCGGCAGCGTCGAGTGCGCCGACAGCCGAGGCGGGGATCAGCTGGATCTGCGGTGCGGAACGATTCTCCGGCCGGGCCGCCTGCGGCTGGCCGGAGGTGGAGTGCGGACGCTGCGCCGGGGGCGCGGGCCTCGCGGGGCCGGGTCCCGGGCGACCGGGGCGCGGCATGGCCGCTGAACGCGGACCGGGTACAGGACGGGGGGTCGACGCGGTGCGGCCTGCGGCCGGAGAAACGCGGGGACCCTGGACGCTCTCGTGAATCTGAGGCTCCTCGGGGATGAGAGGCATGGGTGGTTGTCTATCAAACGCCGACACGCAAGGCATCAGCGGGTGGGTACATGTGCGCGATCAGAAGTCGAAGCCGAGTTGGCCCCCGCTTTCCAGTGCAGCCGCCTCGGCGGAGAAGCGGACCTTCTTGAGGTGCTGCCACCTGGGCAGCGCGTCGAGGTAGGACCACGAGAGGCGGTGGTGGGGTGTGGGTCCCCACTCCTCCAGCGCGGCCCTGTGCACGGGCGACGGGTAACCGGCGTTGGCGTCGAAGGCGAAGGCGGCGTACTCGCCGGAATCCGCACCCAGTTCGGCCATCATCGTGTCCCGTCGGACCTTCGCGATCACCGAAGCAGCCGCGACCGCGATACAGGACTGGTCGCCCTTGATCACTGTGCGGACCTGCCAGGGCCGTCCCAGGTAGTCGTGTTTGCCATCGAGTATCACCGCGTCGGGCCGCACCGGCAGGGCTTCGAGGGCGCGCACAGCGGCGAGGCGCAGTGCAGCCGTCATCCCCAGGTCGTCGATCTCCTGCGGAGAGGCATCACCCAGACCGAACGCGGTGACCCAGCGCTCCAGCAACGGGGCCAGTTCCGCGCGGCGCTTGGGACTGATCAGCTTGGAGTCGGTGAGTCCGGCGGGGGGTCTGCGAAGACCGGTGACGGCCGCACACACAGTGACCGGTCCCGCCC
Source organism: Streptomyces sp. NPDC058239 (assembly GCF_042882185.1). Taxonomy (NCBI): domain Bacteria; kingdom Bacillati; phylum Actinomycetota; class Actinomycetes; order Kitasatosporales; family Streptomycetaceae; genus Streptomyces; species Streptomyces sp. NPDC058239. The sequence continues at coordinate 106,165 of NZ_JBHVWS010000034.1, read as the reverse complement.
ACGCTCCGCGTCCGACCTCGTCGACACCAGCGACGGTCTTGGCACCAGTGGTAGCGCGCAGTGAGCGCTCGACGGTGTGCGTGGGTGGTTCGTACGGCATGGCGCCTGTCAGCGTACGCCGATGGGGAGACCGACAACACCCCGGGGCGCCCGACGGCCGCCCCGGCCGCACACCGAGGCGCAGAGCGGATTGCGACACGGTCATGGGCCCCGGCGTTCAATTTGCTGCGGTATACGCGCCCGAAGAGCTGTGCGCACGGAGGCGGTGCTCACGAAGTGTTGTGCCGGCGCAAGGAAAACGCGACTGAGGATCACCAGCTGAGGTGCTCAGCAGTGACTGCATCACATTCGTGAAGCACGGAACGCAGCGCCGAGCCGGGACGGCGGACCTTCTTCCTGTCGCACAGAGCATTGGGCACGCCGCCGCAGCCCCCACACAGCAGATGCAGGCCGCACCGCGGTGGCTCGGCCTGCACCTGTGCGGGTCAGCCCACGTCAGTACGGGTCGTAGGGGTCGTACGGATCGTCTCCGTCACCGCCGCGGTCACTGCCTCCGCCGCTCGTACGCGACGCGTTGCATGCCTGCGCCAGATCGTTCGAACTCCGCTTTCCCAGGATGTCCTGGGCCCGCGCCTCGCCCCAGCTGGTGGCGTACCAGGGATCGTCCGAATCTTTCAGCGACCGTTCAATGTCCATGAGGGCGCAGGAGCGGAGCGGCTCGGGCAGTGTGTCCAGGGCGGGTACGGCGTCGGCCGACAAGCCCCGGAGGTAGTCGATGTCGATCGAGTGGTGGCTGCGGTACCGCTGAACGTTCTGCTCCGCGATCAGCCCGTCGGGCGAGATCAGTCCGAACGCGAACACGGCGACGGCTGCGCTCGCAGCCACGGCGCGCGGCAGCAGGCGGGCGCCGAACACTCCGGCCGCCATGATCAGGACCAGCACCACGCCCAGCCAGAGTTCCACCGCAGCCACGGATATTCGAAGCCGCGTCAGACCGTACGCATCGACGTACAGGTCCATGCGCCTCAGCGCGGACGCCACGACGATGAGGGTGAGCAAGCAGAGCACGCCGAGCACGCTCCGGACGAGAGTGCGGTCGCTCCTCCGTCCGCGAGGGGACCAGCGCAGAGCGAGTGCGATCACCAACAGCGTGAGGAGGGTGGCCCAGAGAAGCTGCCAGAAACCCTGCCGGGCGTACTGGGAGTAGCTGAGATCGGTCTCCGCCATCACCTTGTCGTATCCACCGAGCAGCACAGTGAGCTGGATGGCGATGAAGACGGCGAACAGCAGATTCAGCACGATGAGCGGCAGGGACCATTCCAGCCGCCCACGTGCCTTCCCCGGACGAACGGCGATGCCGTCCCAGCGCACCGGGGCAGCTGCGGTGTACGCGGCGGCGAGCGCACCGATCAGGCCGACGGCAAAGAGGAACAACCGCCAGGGGCTGTCGCCCACCGACACATCGGGTATCAGCTTGCCGAGCACATCGGCGAAGGCGGCATCGGCGCTTGCGAACAGCGCCCCGAACACGATGAGCAGGACGACCGCCACCGCAGTGGTACGGACTACCACACCCAACCGGCCTCGGGAGCCCGTCATCCGCTCGCGCACGCCTCGCCAGCCCCAGGCCAGACCGTCGGCGATGGAGCTGAACAGGCCCAGTGAGCCGAGAAACACCCCGAGCCAGCTGCGGCTGCCGTGCAGGGCGAGTGAGCCCAGCGCGACGGCCGACACAACGGCGAGGAAAGTGGGCCATCCAGCGTCCCGAAGGGCCGGGATGGCGAGGAGCGCCAAGCCGCCGACCGCCCAGACAGCTGTCCATGGGCGGAGGCGGCGACCGGCCGTCTGTGCGGCGAAGAAAGCCGCGAGCGCTGCGGGGACTGCGGCGATCAGCAGATTCAGGCCGAGGCCGTCACCCAGCAGCAGCGCGCTCAGTATCGCGGTGGCCAGGACGGAGTACAGCGTCGCGCTCTGAATGGTGGCGGGCCTGGCCGGGCGCAGCCGCGAGAGCACGGGGGCCTGGGGTTGACCTGGCTGCCAGGGGTTGGGCGAATGCTGTTGCCCGCCCGATTGCGCGTATGCCGGCACTTTCGGCGGCTCGGTAGCGGCTCCGCGAGACTCCGGCAGCGGGGCCTTCGCCAATGCGGTCGGCTCGGACGTCCCGGCCTGACCCGACGGCTCGGACCGCTCTGGGGCATCTTCCTGCCGGGGCGTTTCTGACGTGTGATCGGACATGGGACCCCTCCCCCACCGGGGTCTGCACGCACCGCCGCTGGGCAGCGCGGGGGCACCCCGGCGTCTCATTTCGGTGCACACCCGTCAGGATGATCATCGAGGGCGGCGTGGCCGAAAGAGTAGCTTCCCCTTGCTGTCTCCGAGCGCGTGAGGAAGGGCTGTGGCAGTACCGTGACAGTCGGGTGGCCCGGCTGACGCGGTTGCATCGTTGGCGGCGCTGTCGTCGCCTTCGGACTATTGCGGGAGCCAGTCCGGCAGCTCTTCCGTCTGTGCCGACCAGTCGGCAGGCGGTGCGCCCGCCTTGCCCGCTGCCACGATCCCTCCGACGATCGCACAGGTCGTGTCGACGTCGCCGCCCGCTTGGGCCGTCAGCCAGAAAGCCTGCTCGAAATCGCCGAGGCTCCGCGCCGCCGACCAGAGGGCGAACGGAACGGTGTCATGCGCACTGGTACGTCGGCCGTTGCCGAGGACCGCCGCGACCGTCCCGGCATCGCCGTAGTCGAGCATGTCGCGTGCCCGGCGCAGTCCGGCACCGACCGCGCTGCGCGGAACGAGTGCGATCACGCCGTCGAGGAGCTCCGTCGGGGTGGGTGGTCCCCCGGTCGCCGCCGCCAGAGAGGCTGCGGCCGCAACCGCCATCGCGCCCACGACCGCCTCGCGATGCTGGTGCGTGGGGTACGAGGAGATCTCGGCCTGGTGTGTGGCCTGCTCCGGATCGTCCGCGTACCAGGCGCCGAGCGGCGCAATGCGCATCGCCGAGCCGTTGCCCCAGGAGCCCTGGCCCTTGAACAGCGCCGACGCCAGTTCCCGCCAGTCGCCTCCTTCTCGTACCAGCCTGAGCAGCCGGTTCACGGCCGGGCCGTATCCCCGGTCGAAGTCATGATGCTCGGCGAAGGAACGAGCGAGCGCGTCCTGGTCGATTCGCTCGTGACCCGCCAGCACGGCCAGCACCGATGAAGCCATCTCGGTGTCGTCCGTCCACTGCCAGGGGCCGGGGGGAAGTTCGCGCTGCTTCAGCAGCGGATAGTTGGCGGGCACAAAGAACTGGGAACCCAGTGCGTCCCCCACGGACAGCCCTCGCAGGCTGGCCAGGGCGCGTTCGAAACGTTGGTCGGAAGCAGAGTCAGCGGTTGTCATCGCTCTTCCACTCTATCCGGTGATGCCGTACGGCTCAGGAGTACGCCAGCGCTCGAACGGCCGGTCCAGGGTGTAGCGCCCGTCCTCTCCGAGTATCAGTGTCCGGGTCTCCCCGTTGCCCGGATTGGACAGTGACTCGAACTCGGCCACCGACCAGTGGAACCAGCGCATGCAGAACAAACGCATGGTCAGTCCGTGCGTGACCAGCAGAACATTCGGCGGGTGGTCGGGGGCTTCGAAGCTGCGGTGCAGACTTTCCAGAAAGGCCCCGACCCTGTCGTACACATCGGCCCCGGACTCTCCCTGCGCGAAGCGGTAGAAGAAGTGACCGTAGGCATCCCGGTATGCCTTCTGCAGCCTCACGTCATCGCGGTCCTGCCAGTTCCCCCAGTCCTGCTCCCGCAGCCGCGGCTCCTCTCTCACACGCACCCGCTCAAGGTCCAGCCCGAAGGACCTGAACGTCTCGTGTGTGCGGCGATAGGGCGAGACATACACGCTGACCTGCTCGCCGTCGAACAGCTCGCGCAGCCGCACGCCCGCCTCCCTGGCCTGCCGCAGTCCTGTCGCGGTGAGCCTCAGTGCATGGTCCGGCTCACGCTCGTACACCGTGTCATCCTCGTTGCCTTCGGACTCCCCGTGCCGGACGAGGACAATGCGTTGCGGTCGTGCCATGTACCGACCCTAGATCGACTGCGGTTCATTCGAGCAGTTGTCCGGAATCCATCCGACGAATGTCGCCGGTGAAGCGACGGCGCAGCAGCCGGTCGTGGGAGACCACCACCAGCGCGCCCTGCCAGAGAGTCAGAGCTTCTTCCAGCTCCTGCACGAGTCCGAGTGCCAGATGATTCGCGGGCTCGTCGAGCAGCAGCAGGTCCGCGGGCCGGGCCAGCAGACGGGCGAGGGCGAGCCGTCTGCGCTGCCCCGCGGAAAGCGATCCGACCGGCACCTGGAGATCCCGGGGCCTGAACAGTCCGTACGAGAGCAGCAGTTCCGCCCGCTCTTCGTCGGTGAGCGCCAGTCCTCGGCCGAATGCCGCGAGCACACGCTCCGCCGGGCGGTGCATGGGTATTTCCTGCGCGAGATAGCCGATTCCACCCCGCCGGACGACTCGGCCCGCGTCCGGTTCGAGTACGCCTGCCATGACACGGAGCAGAGTGGATTTCCCTGCTCCGTTGCCGCCGTGAATCAGCAGTCTCTCGCCTGCCGCCACGCACAGCCGCTCGACTGCGAGCCGATCACCGACCCGTACGTCCGTAAGGGACACCAGCTCCCCCTCGGTCGCGCCGGCCGTGGGCCGAGCGGTGAAGCGCAACGGGTCCGGCGGCCTGGGGACAGGCTCCTCCCTCAGACGCTCCAGACGCTTGCGAGCATTGCGGATCCGCCCGGACACCGAGGCCTGGACCCGGCCCGCAGCCCGGTCGTACGCCATCTTGTTGTTGTCCTTGATGGTGCGGCCGGCCGCGACACCATGAGCCGTGGTCGCCGTGTACTCCTCCAGTTGCGCCGTCTCTTCGCACCACTGCACATAGGACTGTTCCCAGCGCCGCCGCGCCGCGTTCTGCTCTCTCCGGAATCCCGCGTATCCACCGCCGTAGCGCACAACCGTCCGGCGGTCGGAGTCGACCTCCAGGACTGCTGTGGCCACGCGTTCCAAGAAGATCCGGTCATGGGACACGGCGATCACCGTGCCGGGATGGGACAACAGGGCACCCTCCAGCCATTCGAGAGCGGCTCCGTCCAAGTGATTGGTGGGTTCGTCGAGCAGCATCACCTCGGGGGACGCCGCTATCAGGCAGGCGATGCCGAGCCGTGCCTGCTCACCGCCGGAGAGACTGCCGAGCCTCCTGGCCGGCTGTATGTGTGCCAGTCCGAGGCCGTGCATCGCCTTTTCGACGCGCGCGTCCGCTTCATATCCCCCGCGCAACTCGAACGCCGTGAGCAAGTCCCCGTAGGCGGCCAGCGCGGCGCTGTCGGCCGTGCCGAGCTCCGCCTCGGCTTCCCGTAACCTCCGCTCCATGGTGCGCAGTTCCGCCAGGGCGTCGTCGATCGTGTCCTGGACCGTGCTGTCGGGCGGCAGCCGTGGAGTCTGGGCCAGCAGACCCGTGCCGCGGACGGCGGCTGTGAACGCACTACCGGAAGCGGGCGGTTCGAGGCCGGCGAGCAGGCGAAGCAGCGTCGTCTTCCCCGCGCCGTTCTCCCCCACGATGCCGATCCGCTCACCTGGGCGCACGGCCAGCGAGACATCGTCGAGCAACAGCCGTTCACCTCGGGACACGGTCACGGCGTGCAGAGAGATCTGTGTGGGCAAGGGCACCTCCGGACGCGGACAACCAACAAGCAACGGAAACAGCGGCAACCGGCGGGGAACGACCGGGAAGTACTCGGCCCGCCTCGCGACCGCGAATAAACGCAATCAATGTCGCATTAAGGCGAGTGTGGCAGACTGGAACGCACTAACGCAACAGGAGTAGCAATTGACTGGACAGGGATCCGTCGGGAAGGCCGGGCAGGAAGCCGCCCCGGAGACCGATGTTCCGGCAGTCCCGCTCGCCCCCGGCACCCGCCGCCCGGGCGGTCGCACCGCTCGGACCCGCGCGGCTGTCCGGGATGCTGTCCTCACCGGCCTGGTCGAGCACGGCTACCCAGGCCTCACCGTCGAATACGTCGCGGAGCACTCCGGCGTCCACAAGACGACCCTCTACCGCCGCTGGGGAAACCTCGAAGGGCTCGTCGTGGACGCCCTGGACCTGGCTGGAGAGGACGGCTGGACACCGCCCGACACCGGAAGTCTGGAAGGAGATCTGCGCGCCCTGGCGCACACGACAGCCGACGCCTTCACGGACCCTGCCGCAGCGGCCGCACCGACCGCGTTCATCGCCGCGGCCTTCCAGTCCCAGCGCGCCGCCGAAGCGCTGAGCGCCTTCTACTCGGAGCGGTTCGCCCGCTGCGAGGTGATCGTCGCGCGCGCCGTCGCCCGCAACGAACTGGACCGGCAGACGGATGGGGGAGCGCTGATCAGGGCCGTTGCCTCGCCCTTGTTCTTCAGGCTGTTCGTCACCCGCGAGCCCATCGACGAGACGCTGGCCGCCCGGGCTGCCGACGCTGCCCTCGCAGCTGCCCGAGCGGGTGTCTTCAGTACTCCACCCATCTCGACCCCGCCCATCTCGGCCGAACCTGCATGATCAGCAGTCGAATCGCCCCCGGCGCACTGTCCCCGCCACACCGATCCGTGTCGGCCGTTCACACCGTCCAGGACGGCTCAAGCTGCACGACATCTCCCGCCACCGCCGCCACATCGTCCTCGGTCCGCGCCCGTTGAGTCAGCCGCTCGATGCTCCCCGCCCGATACTTGCCACGCTCGGCGCTCGACTGCCACATGGACAACACGAGGAACTCGTGCCCCGGCGCCTCCCCGAACACCCCTCGCAGCATGCCCGGTGATCCGGCCATTGCCGGATTCCACACCCTCTCCTGCATCAATGCGAAATGCTCGACCCGGTCCTCGTGCACCTTGCTGTGCGCCACCCTGACGACATCCGCATCGGTGAAGCAGGGATCAAAGCCGGTCTTCACATCGAAGCGGTACTCGAACAGCTTGACCTGGATGCTGCTGTACGTGCCGGACTGCTCGGCAGCCAGTCGGTCGTGCGCGCGCGCCATGAACGAGTCGTAGAAGACGCGGTTCTCCCAGAAAGCAAAGACGTGGGCCACTTCCGGACGCCCTCGACTCCACCCGCCGCCCTGTCCCCTGAACCCCGGCTCACCCAGCAGCCCCGCCCACTTTCGCTGTCCCCGCTCAAAACCTCGACGGTCCACCACGGTGCAACGAATCCACTTGACCAGCACCGCGCCATCGTACGGTGCCGAACGTGGCACGGGTCACGCTCTGCTGGAGTACGCCCGAATCAGTGGCCGTGAATCGCAGAATGATCTCCATGGCCTCGTTGCACACCAACTCCCTGTTCTCCCGACTCGAATCCGCAGAACGCATCCTCGTCGCAGGGGCCGGCGGCGGCTTCGACATCTATGCGGGGCTCCCCATCGCGCTCTCCCTGCTCCACCAGGGCAGGCACGTCCAGCTCGCCAATCTGTCGTTCAGTGCTCTCGAAGGGCTGCCCATCGACGCCTGGCTCGCGCCGGACGTCGCCGTCATCACCCCCGAAACGGCCCTCCACCAGGCCTACTTCCCGGAACGCACCCTCGCCCAGTGGCTCGCCCTGCACGGCTACCCGAGCAGTGTGCACGCCTTCTCCCGAGTGGGCGTGCAACCCCTGCGTGCCGCCTACCGCGCGTTGATCGAGAAATATGACATCGATGCGGTCGTCCTGGTCGACGGCGGTACGGACATCCTGATGCGCGGCGACGAATCCGGCCTCGGCACACCGGAGGAGGACCTGACCAGCGTCGCGGCACTCGCCGCAATCGACGTACCGGAACGCCTGGTTGTGTCCATCGGCTTCGGTATCGACGCCTATCACGGGGTGAGCCACGGCCTCGTGCTGGAGAACATCGCCACCCTCGAACGCGACGGTTCCTTCCTCGGCGCATTCTCCATATCCCGTACGACACGCGAAGGCGCCCTCTTCGTCGATGCGGTGGCACACGCTCAGCACCACACCCCTGACCACCCCAGCATCGTCAACGGATCGATTGCCGCAGCAGTCCAGGGAGCCTTCGGAGACGCCCAGTTCACCTCGCGCACCCGTGGCAGCGAACTCTTCATCAACCCGCTGATGACGCTCTGCTTCGCCTTCGAGCTGGACGGAGTGGCCCGCAACTGCCTCTATCTCGACCGCATCGAGCACACCCACCTCATCCGACAGGTCAGCAGCGCCATCGAGATATTCCGGGAAGAGGTCCGCCAGAGACCACCGCGCCGGATTCCGCACTGAATCGCCTGACCGGCAATGGCCCGATTCCGTCGCCGACGGCCAAGCCGGTTGGATCCACGGTCGGTTACGGACATGATCGGGTGGTGTGAACAGCCCGACGACGGCCCAGCGGCAAGCCAGGGAGGCAAGTCCGATGAGCACGCCCAACAAGGACATAGAGAAGGTCGAAGTCAGGCTCAAATGGGATCCCAGCCCTCCGGGTGCCCCGGCCCATGACCTCGACATCATCGCGGCGACCTACCTCGCCGAGGCGCCGTACGGCAGCCCTGCATATCTCGTGCACTTCGACAGCCGCTCCCCGGACGGCACCATCACCCTCAACCGCGACAGCAGGACCGGCCAGGGCCTCGGTTTCGACGAGGTCATGACTCTGGAACTGGACCGGTTGTCGGCCACGTACACCCGGGTCGTCGTCGGAGTCGCCATTCAGCAGCGCGACGGCCGCAGGACATTCGCCGAAATAGCGAACACCGGCGTTCAGATTCGGGAGGGCTACACGAATCTCGCAGAGGACGACTTCTCCGCGGTCGGCGCCGCCACCGCGGCAACCGTCGCCGAGTTCATCCGCGGTGCCTCCGGCAGCTGGGAGTTCCACGGATCGGTCCGGGGCTTCGACGGGGACCCCGATTCGTTCGCCGGAATGATGGGAAGCCGTACGCCCGGAACGTGACACGTCACAGGGCGCGTCCACCCAGCACACGTCCCGTACCTGCCCAGGAGCGGCACGACGAAGGGGACCGACCATCGGTCGGTCCCCTTCGTGCGAGCTGCTGATCAGCTAGGCGCGCAGGCTACGTCGGACGTTGTGTCCCACGCGATGGCGCCGAGTGTCAGCTGCAACCGCTGGTCGAGCCGCAGCCCTCGCAGATGTAGCAGGATCCGGCGCGCTGCATCTTCGTACCGCAGGAGAAGCAGAGCGGCGCGTCCGCGCTGATGCCCAGCTGCATCTCGACGAGCTCCGCCGAGGTGTGCGCCGTCTTCGGGGCCGGCTTCTCGGCCTCCTGCACGGCGGCCACCGCCTTCAGAGGCTCCGTCCGCAGCGGGGCGGACTGGGCCAGGCCTTCGACGTCCAGCTCGTCGTCCTCCAGGGAGGGCTCGTACGAACCGGTGTCGAGGTGCCGCTGGCGCTCCTCGGCCGAGTGGATGCCGAGTGCCGAGCGGGTCTCGAAGGGCAGGAAGTCCAGCGCGAGGCGGCGGAAGATGTAGTCGACGATCGACTGCGCCATCCGCACATCCGGGTCGTCCGTCATACCGGCCGGCTCGAAGCGCATGTTGGTGAACTTCGAGACGTACGTCTCCAGCGGAACGCCGTACTGCAGACCGACCGAGACTGCGATGGAGAAGGCATCCATCATGCCCGCGAGGGTGGAGCCCTGCTTGGACATCTTCAGGAAGACCTCACCGAGACCGTCGTCCGGGTAGGAGTTGGCGGTCATGTAGCCCTCGGCGCCGCCCACCGTGAACGAGGTGGTGATGCCGGGACGGCCCTTGGGGAGGCGCTTACGGACCGGGCGGTACTCGACGACCTTCTCGACCGCGGCACGGATGGTGCCTTCGGCCTTGGCGGTGACCTCGGCCTTCTCCTTCTCCTTGGTCTTCGCGGAGAGCGGCTGGCCGACCTTGCAGTTGTCGCGGTAGATCGCGAGCGCCTTGACGCCCATCTTCCACGCCTCGAAGTAGACCTCTTCGACGTCCTCGACGGTGGCCGTCTCCGGCAGGTTCACCGTCTTGGAGAGCGCGCCGGAGATCCACGGCTGGATCGCGGCCATCATGCGCACGTGGCCCATCGCGGAGATGGAACGCTCGCCCATCGCGCAGTCGAAGACCTCGTAGTGCTCGGTCTTCAGACCGGGGGCGTCGATGACATTGCCGTGCTCGGCAATGTGGGCGACGACCGCCTCGATCTGCTCCTCCTGGTAGCCCAGGCGGCGCAGGGCCTGCGGGACGGTGCCGTTGACGATCTGCATCGAGCCGCCGCCGACCAGCTTCTTGAACTTGACCAGGGCGAGGTCGGGCTCGAGGCCGGTGGTGTCGCAGGACATCGCGAGACCGATGGTGCCGGTGGGGGCGATGACCGAGGCCTGCGCGTTGCGGAAACCGTTCTTCGCGCCGAGGCGGATCACATCCTGCCAGGCCTCCGTGGCGGCCGCCCAGATCGGGTTGTCCAGGTCGTCCATGTGGACGGCCACGGCGTTGGCGTCGGCGTGCTGCTTCATGACGCGCTGGTGCGGCTCGGCGTTGCGGGCGTAGCCGTCGTACGGGCCCACGACCGCGGCGAGCTCGGCGGAGCGCTTGTACGAGGTGCCGGTCATCAGCGAGGTGATGGCACCGGCGAGGGCGCGGCCGCCGTCGCTGTCGTAGGCGTGGCCGGTCGCCATCAGCAGAGCGCCGAGGTTGGCGTAACCGATACCGAGCTGACGGAAGGCGCGGGTGTTCTCGCCGATCTTCTGGGTCGGGAAGTCGGCGAAGCAGATGGAGATGTCCATCGCGGTGATGACCAGCTCGACGACCTTGGCGAAGCGCTCGGACTCGAAGGACTGATTGCCCTTGCCGTCGTCCTTGAGGAACTTCATCAGGTTCAGCGAGGCCAGGTTGCACGAGGTGTTGTCCAGGTGCATGTACTCGCTGCAGGGGTTCGAGCCGTTGATCCGGCCGGACTCCGGGCACGTGTGCCACTGGTTGATCGTGTCGTCGTACTGGATGCCCGGGTCGGCACAGGCCCAGGCCGCCTCGGCCATCTTGCGGAAGAGGGACTTGGCCTCGACCTCTTCGATGACGTCACCGGTCATCCGGGCGCGCAGCCCGAACTTGCCACCGGACTCGACGGCCTTCATGAACTCGTCGTTCACACGGACCGAGTTGTTGGCGTTCTGGTACTGGACGGACGTGATGTCGTCGCCGCCCAGGTCCATGTCGAAGCCCGCGTCGCGCAGGGCGCGGATCTTCTCCTCTTCCTTCACCTTGGTCTCGATGAAGTTCTCGATGTCGGGGTGGTCGACGTCGAGAATGACCATCTTGGCCGCGCGTCGGGTGGCGCCACCGGACTTGATCGTTCCGGCGGAGGCGTCGGCACCGCGCATGAAGGAGACCGGGCCGGAGGCGTTGCCCCCGGAGGAAAGCAGCTCCTTGGAGGAGCGGATGCGGGAGAGGTTCAGGCCGGCGCCGGAACCTCCCTTGAAGATCATGCCCTCTTCCTTGTACCAGTCGAGGATCGACTCCATGGAGTCGTCGACGGCCAGGATGAAACAGGCGGAGACCTGCTGCGGCTGGGGCGTTCCGACGTTGAACCAGACCGGCGAGTTGAAGCTGAAGATCTGGTGCAGGAGGGCGTATGCCAGCTCGTGCTCGAAGATCTCGGCGTCCGCGGGAGAGGCGAAGTAGCCGTGGTCCTCGCCGGCCTTGCGGTACGTCTTCACGATCCGGTCGATGAGCTGTCGCAGACCGGTCTCGCGCTGCGGGGTGCCGACGGCCCCGCGGAAGTACTTGCTGGTGACGATGTTGACCGCGTTCACCGACCAGAAGTCGGGGAACTCGACGCCACGCTGCTCGAAGTTGATCGAGCCGTCGCGCCAGTTGGTCATGACGACGTCACGGCGCTCCCACGCCACCTCGTCGTACGGATGTACGCCGGGGGTGGTGTGGATGCGCTCGATACGCAGACCCTTGCTCGACTTGGATCCCTTGGCTCGGGAACCTCGTGCCGGGCCGCTCGCCGTCTCTGTCATGCCGCCTCCCATATGTGGGCAAAAACGCCCTGAAGTGCCCAGAACTTCCCGGGGCACAGTCTGTCTCTGATGCTCCGGGTGCCACGCACAGCACCCGGAGCAGGTCTATATACAGCCGCCCTGTCGCCGATCCACGGACCTGTGTCGATCGGCCGGTGCCGCTCAGTCGGCGGCGACGGCGGGAACGGGGACCTCAAGGGTCTCGCCCCTCCCGCGCTCCTCCACGGGAGGCCGCCGTTCGCGGAGTTCCGCGATGGCGGCCTCGAAGTCTTCGAGTGTGTCGAACGCCCGGTACACGGACGCGAAACGCAGATACGCGACGAGGTCGAGTTCCTGCAGGGGGCCGAGGATGGCCAGACCCACGTCATGGGTGGTCAGCTCGGCGCTGCCGGTGGCACGCACCGCCTCCTCGACCCGCTGGCCGAGCTTGGCGAGGGCATCCTCGGTGACCGGCCGCCCCTGGCATGCCTTGCGCACACCGGAGATGACCTTGGTACGACTGAAGGGTTCGGTCACACCGCTGCGCTTCACCACCATCAGCGAGCAGGTCTCCACCGTCGTGAAACGGCGGGAGCAGTCGGGGCACTGACGGCGACGGCGGATCGACGTGCCGTCATCGGTGGTGCGACTGTCGACGACCCGGCTGTCGGGGTGCCTGCAGAAGGGGCAGTGCATGGCTCCCAACCCTCCTTCACAGCACGACTGAATAGCCTCTTCAGGGCCCGTCAGGACCCCTCGAAGCAGTCACAAGCATAGGCGATGGCCGCACCCCCGGCGGACGAGGGACCACAACTTCTGGGCGGCTGGAACAATCCAACCACTAGATCTTGGGTTTGGCCGCTCATTCAGCCCTAGCGCGTGTCGCGCATCGCGGGCGGACCGCAGGCAGCGTACGGCCGAGCACGAGGTTACGGGAACCGCGCGGCTGCCAGGATTGCGGGGCTCCCGCTGTCAGACTCGGACAACGACGCGGAGGCCACCCCGCATGGCGATGCCGCGCCGGCGAACGCTACCGTAATAGTCCGAATTGCCGGTCGGCCCAAGAGGTCGGCCCAAGCAGGATCCCGGTCACTCCAGCCTTTGCTCATACACCCAGCAGTGAACACACGACAGACTTTTATTCGTTTTTCACTCGAACGTGTGTTTGGCGCAACCTTTCGAAAGCTACTACCGTTGTCCAGCTAGGGAGACCATTCGAGAGGGGCCGACGTGACCACCACCGCAGACAGTGCCACCATCACTGCCCAGGACCGCTCCCAGAGCCGACTCGAGCCGGTGCATGCCATGAATGACTCAGTCACGAACACGGAGGGGCCAGAGCCCGTGCGCCCGGCGCGCTCGTTGCCCGGTCGACCTCCAGGTATCCGGGCGGACAGCTCGGGGCTCACGGACCGGCAGCGGCGAGTTATCGAGGTGATCCGGGACTCCGTGCAGCGGCGTGGCTACCCGCCCTCGATGCGGGAGATCGGTCAGGCAGTGGGCCTGTCCAGCACGTCCTCCGTCGCCCATCAGCTGATGGCCCTGGAGCGTAAGGGTTTCCTGCGTCGCGACCCACATCGCCCGCGGGCGTACGAGGTCCGCGGTTCGGACCAGCCCAGCTCGCAGCCCACCGACACAACGGGAAAGCCCGCGGCGTCGTATGTGCCGCTGGTCGGTCGGATCGCAGCCGGCGGCCCGATCCTCGCCGAGGAATCGGTCGAGGACGTCTTCCCGCTCCCCCGCCAGCTGGTCGGTGACGGAGAGCTCTTTGTCCTCAAGGTCGTCGGTGACTCGATGATCGAGGCGGCGATCTGTGACGGTGACTGGGTCACCGTGCGCCGCCAGCCCGTCGCGGAGAACGGCGACATCGTGGCAGCCATGCTGGACGGCGAGGCCACGGTCAAGCGCTTCAAGCGGGAGGACGGCCATGTGTGGCTGCTCCCGCACAACTCCGCGTACCAGCCGATCCCGGGCGACGAGGCGACCATTCTCGGCAAGGTGGTGGCGGTACTGCGGCGGGTGTGAAGACTCGCCGGTTCCGACCGGGCCCCGGGATCCACTGCGCCGATCCCGGGGCCCTGCTTGTGCCCGCCGGACACCCGGGGCGGGCTACTGGTCGTTGGCCTTGGCTGCCGCGTCGATAGCCGCGAGTGAGCGGCGCGCCTGGTTGCGGTCGGTGGTGTACCAGAAATCGGGCAGCGAGGCGCGCAGATAGCTGCCGTACCGGGCGTTGGCCAGCCGCGGATCGAGCACCGCGACCACTCCCTTGTCGCCCGTGGCCCGTACGAGCCGGCCGGCGCCCTGAGCCATCAGCAGCGCGGCATGCGTCGCCGCGACGGCCATGAATCCATTGCCTCCAGCCTCCTCAACCGCCTTCTGGCGTGCGCTCATCAGCGGGTCGTCGGGACGTGGGAACGGGATCCGGTCCATGACCACCAGCTGGCAGCTGGCCCCGGGCACATCCACGCCCTGCCAGAGCGACAGCGTGCCGAAGAGGCAGGTCTCGGGATCGGCTGCGAAGTTCTTGATCAGCTCTCCGAGGGTCTCCTCGCCCTGCAACAGGATCGGCTTGTCGATCCGGCCGCGCAGTTCCTCGGCAGCGGCCTGGGCCGCCCGCATGGACGAGAACAGCCCGAGGGTGCGCCCGCCCGCCGCCTCCACCAGTTCGGCGAGCTCATCCAGCATGTCGGTGCGAGAACCCTCCCGACCGGGCGTGGCCAGATGCCTGGCGACGTACAGGATTCCCTGCTTCGGGTAGTCGAACGGCGACCCGACGTCGAGCCCCTTCCACTGCGGAATGTCGTCGCCCGCAGTGCCTTCGGGAGCGAGTCCGAGCGACGCCCCCACCCCGTTGAAATCCCCGCCCAGCTTGAGCGTGGCAGAGGTGAGGACGACGGAGCGCTCGGCGAAGAGCTTCTCGCGCAGAAGTCCGGATACGGAGAGCGGGGCGACCCGCACAGAGGCGCCGAAGCGGTCATGACGCTCGTACCAGACGACGTCGTACTCCGAGCCCTGGGTGATGCGCTCGGCGACGCCGTGAATCGTCTCCACCGATGCGAGTGCCTGCTTCCGGACGGCGTCCTCGTCCTGGACGGACTTGTCCCGGGTGGCGCCCAGGGCCGAGATCACCGTGCGCGCGGCGTCACGAAGCGCCAGCAGTGCGTAGCCGAGATCCTCGGGGACCTCTTCCAGACGACCGGGGAGCGCCAGCTCCATCACTCTCTCGAAGCCCTCCGACGCGGTCTGCAGGGCGTCAGCGGCCTTCTCGTTGACCAGCTTCGCCGCTCGGCGCACCGCCCGGTTGACCTGGCCGGGGGTGAGCTCCCCGGTGGCCACTCCGGTGACCCTGGAGACCAGCTCATGGGCCTCGTCGACGATCAGTACCTCATGCTGCGGAAGCACGGGGGCGCCCTCGATGGCATCGATGGCGAGGAGGGCGTGATTGGTGACGACGACATCGGCGAGCTTGGCACGCTCACGGGCCTGCTCCGCGAAACACTCCGCGCCGTACGCGCACTTGCTGGCGCCCAGGCATTCGCGGGAGGAGACGGAGACCTGCGCCCAGGCACGGTCGGATACGCCCGGGGTGAGGTCGTCGCGATCGCCTGTCTCGGTCTCGTCCGACCAGTCCCGCAGCCGAAGCAGATCCTGACCGAGCTTGCTCGACGGGGCCGCTGCTTCGAACTGATCGAAGAGCCCCTCCTCCTCGTCCTGGGGCACTCCTTCATGGAGCCGGTGCAGGCAGAGATAGTTCGAGCGGCCCTTCAGCATGGCGAACTGGGGACGGCGGCGCAGCAACGGATGCAGGGCGTCGACCGTGCGCGGAAGGTCGCGCTCCACGAGCTGGCGCTGCAGTGCCAGGGTCGCCGTCGCCACCACGACGCGCTCCCCGTGCGCCAGCGCGGGCACCAGGTAGCCGAGGGACTTGCCGGTGCCGGTGCCGGCCTGGACGAGCAGATGGGCATTGTCGTCGACAGCCTCGGCAACAGCCTCGGCCATGGCGGCCTGGCCGGGCCGTTCCGTACCGCCGACGGCGGTCACGGCGGCGTGGAGGAGCTCGGGGAGGGATGGCTTCGTCATAGCTCGACCAGCCTACGGGGCACCACTGACAACGGCGATCACTCCCGGACTCAGACGGAGGGGTGGAGCGGGTTGGGCACGGTCCCGTGAATGGCGGCGTGCGGGCGCCGGGGGCGGTCCCGGTAACCGTCCACATGCAGGCGGTTGCGGTTCAGACAGAGACGTTCGATGCGGGGCGTCAGCATGTCGAACATCTCGAATCGCTCCTTGAGCTCGGGGAAGCGGGCGTGGTGCCGCAGGATCTCGGCCCGCACGAGTGACCAGAAATCGGCCTCCGGAACTCCCAGCTGTTCCTCGCACAGTGGGGACAGGAAACGAAAAACACCGATGAACAGTCCGGAGTGGATGAACTGGGTGAGGAAGGAGGGCTCCTCGGTGAGCAGGATGCGGCGTACGTCCTGCGGCATCGACTCATGCTCCGGCAGCGGCTGGGCGCTGATGTTCACATCGTCCACGAAGTCCTTGATCGCCAGACGCACCGGTACGTCCTGATTGTCGAAGACGACGATGGCGTTCTCGCCGTGCGGGGAGAACACGGTGCCGTAGCGGTAGAGGAAGTGCAGCAGCGGCGGGAGCAGCGCGGCGAAGAGCCGGGTCAGCCAGGCGGTGGGCGTGAGCCCCGAGCGGACGACGAGCTCGGCCGTGAAAGCGCGGCCCTGCGGATCGGTGTGGAGCAGCGAGGCGAGGGTCCGGGCCCGTTCGCCCGGCGCGAGCCGGGGCTGGAGGGGTTCTCGCCAGATCGCGCCGAGGATTTCCTTGAACTGGTACGGGGCCTCCGGAAGGTGGTCGTAGAGCGGATGCTCGACGGTCACGGAGGCCACCTCGCCGAGCAGGATGACCTGGCAGGTGTCGCGCAGAAAGGCGTCCCGGTCACGCAGACCCTGGACCCAGGTGGTGACGGCGGGGGCCGCGAGGGTGCGTTCGGTCGGCAGTCCTCGCCAGACCAGCGTGTTGAGGATCGACAGGGGCAGTTTGACGGTGTGCCGGTCGGGGCGGGCCACGTTGGTGAACGTGCGGATGGACTGCTGAGGCAGCCGGAGATCGGCGTCGGTGTGGAGCGGAACGATGTCGCCTGCGGCAATGGCCGGGGCGAAGACCGGAACGATCCATTCGTCCCACTGCCAGGGGTGCACGGGAAGACACAGATAGCTGCCGGGATCGAGGTCGCGGGCGCGGAGCACGGCGGCGAAGGAGTCGCGGACCGACGGGTCGAGTTCCTGTACGTACAGCTGCTCGGGTGTGGCCAGGCCGGTCACTCCGCGGTAGGCGGCGATCCTGGTGGAGACGGCGATCCACGGCAGCCTGACCGGCGTGCGGGCCTCCGGTGTGTATCGGGAGGCGTCGGTGGCGGAAAAACCGAGGCGTCCCTTGTTGGCAACGAGCCAGGGGTGTCCTGTCTGGTGCCCTTCGAGCTCGGCGTAGTCGAGATCGGCCAGCCGGGCGGCGGAGAGCGCGGTGTGGTCGAGCCGGGCGTCGGCGGCGAGGGTGGTGGTGATCTCGCGGATGAGGTGGCCGAGGGTGGCACCGTCGATCCCGAGGAGGTGGCGGGCGCGGGCGAGGAACTGCAGCGGGTCGCGGAAGGGGACGGTGTCGGTGTTCCGGCCCCGCAGTGGCTCGGCAGGCTCGCCCCGGCCGCTGTCCCGCGTCGAGTCGGCCAGAGACTCCCGGGAGCTCCCGCACGTCTCCAGAACCGAATCGGGGGCGATGTGCCAGCTGCCGTACACGCCCCGTCGGGCGCTGAAGCTCAGGGTTCCACCGTCATCGAGCCCGAGGGTGTACGTATCGCGCCCGACGGCCTGCCGGACCGGCGCGATGACTTCCTCGTAGGCGAATTGACCGAGCATCTTCGCGAGCAGTCGGGCGGCGGCTGCGTTCCAGACCGTCCGGTTCAGTTCTGGCGTGCTGAGCAGGTCGGCAGACTCCGCTGAATCATGGCTCGCAGGATATTTCGGCACGGGGACTCCTCGGGATGAAACCGATGGGGTTCGAGCGGTGTATGCAAAACAGCAGATCGTTCACAGCTGGGCACGGTGGGTTCGGTCGCGGACCATCAGGGCGGCTCGCTTGTCGGGGAGTTCGACTTCCGCGGAGAAGCGGAAGCCCGCGCTGAGGAAGGCGGAGACAGAAGGGGTGTTACGCAGGTCGGGCTCTGCCACAACACGTGCGCACCGGGGACGGCTGTCGAGCACGAGGTCGGAGACGACCCGGAGCAGGGTGGTGCCGACCCCGCGTCCGCGGTTGTTCACACCGCCGATGAGGAGGTGGATTCCGGTGTCGTGCGGTCGAGCGGGGTAGTGACGCGCCAGCGGATCGAGATCCGCGCGGTAGATCTCCCAGTAGCTCATGGGAACGCCTGCCAGCACGCCGAGGCACGGGACGCTGCGCCCGTCGCCGTCGAGTTGAGGGCGCAGATGGTCGGCTGTGACGGATTCGGATCCGGCAAGTTCCCAGAATGCGGCGACTGCGGGGTCGTTCATCCAGCGGCTGATCACGGCCAGATCGCGCTCCAGTCGCACGGGGACGAGTTGGAACCCTCCGGCCGGGGTGGTGACCGGTCCCCAGTCGGCAGGGTGGTCGAGCAGATCGGAGGCGGCCGGCCTGCTCATGGTTGCCTGCGCGCCTGTGGCCGGGCCCGCGTCGTCCGGTTCGGACGACGCGGACGCGTCCGGCGACCGGGGGCGTGTCGCGGTGGCGGGTGCGTCCTCGCCGAACAGGGCGAGGAGTTCTTCGGAGAGCGGCAGGTCCAAGGTGTCCTCGGCGCCCGTGTCGGCCTGTGGAGCAGGGCCGGTACCGGCGTCGGTGTGCGCATCGGCGGGAGCCACGGTGTCGCTCTCCTCTCGGCAGTTCAGGCGGTGGCCATGTTCTCTCAGGCACACAGGGGGTTGGCAATGGTGACGTAGACGGACTGGGTGTCGACAGGCCCGACGAGTTCGTCGAGGCCGTGCAGCCGGGTCAGCAGGTTGGCCTTGCACCGCAGGTGGGAGTTTTCCAGGAGATGTGCGGGCAGTGGGGAACCCAGCGCGGCGGCCGAGCCGAGGAATCGACGGAACGCGGCGATGAGCACGTGTTCGCCGGCGAGGTGCTGGGCACCGAAGGCTCCGATCAGGCCGAACACATTGTTGATGCCGAGGTAGTAGGCAAAGCGCTCGTCGGTGACCGCGTCGGAGACGAAGGTGTCGCTGACCGATCCGATACCGGGGAGCCGGTGCTCAAGTGCCGCACGGTGGGACTCACGGAAGTAGTAGCCCTGATTGTCGCGGTACCGGCCGCCGACGGGCCAGCCGTGGGGATCGAGCAGCACCAGGGTGTTCTGCTGGTGGGCTTCGAGGGCCACGCCTGCGTGGGCGTCGAGCCAGAGCACGGGGCGTACGACGCGGTCGAGGTAGCGCAGGAACCACTCAGTGGCTACGGCGCCTACGGCTCTTCCGGTGGCAGCGGCCAGGGAGATCACGATTTCGGCGAGGCGTGAGTGCATGCCCGCACGGCCCGGCCAGGGGCGCGGGGCGGTGAGCGCGGCGATGCAGACCGCGTCGTCGTACGGACCGAACGGGTTGTGGCGCAGCATCACGTCGAGGCCTGCGACAGGCTCGCCGTCCGGGCCGTCGACGGCGAGCCAGGCTGGGTCGCGGACGATGTCGAAGCCCGGATGGACGGCGTGCCACTGCGCGGCGAGTCCGCTGCGGAGCAGCCGGTGGACCTCCACTCCACGGTGGAGTTCCTTGCGGAGATTCTCTCGACGGGAGTTGGTGATGCGAACGCCGAGGGAGAGCTTGAGCATGAGCTCGGCACCGGGCCGATGCACGGTACGGACGGATGAGGTGGGGTACCAGTGCTTCCCGTGCGGTCCGAGGTCATGCAGGAGTCCGGCGTCGAGCAGGGCGGCGGCTGCGGGCCGGTGTCCGAGTTCGCGGGCCTGCCACGGATGGAGCGGAATCGGTGTGGTGTTGTCGGGGAGTTGCAGTCCTTCGGCATGGGAGGTGATCAGTTCCGCGGCCGATACGGGACGGCCTCCGTCGGTCCAGGCGGAGTCGGTGGCCAGCACGGACCGGTCGACAGCCATCCAGTGCAGCGGGAAGGAGCCGTGCAACTCGGGTGAGTAGAGGCGGGATTCGGAGTCCGAAAGGCCTTCGCGGCTCTTGGGGGTGGGGTGGAGCGGGTGTCCGAGGAGAAGTGACTGCTCGGCGGTGAGGAAGAGGTCCGCTTCGGCCGGAGCGGCGGGGGTGCGGCGCCGCTCGGCGATGAAGCCGGCCGTCCGTTGTACGGAGTCGGCGACCCGGGCGACCATGTCGGCGCCTTCGTGGCGGTCGGCCTCGCGGCCCAGGAGAGCGGCGACCGTGACGGCGTCGGTGGACGGTGCTCCTTCGGGTGCCCCCTCCAGGGCAGGCATGCCGAAGCGGTGCCAGCCCGTGGCGGACCAGTAGAGGACGGGGACGAGCAGAGCGGTTCCGCTGGCGGGGAGTGGGATACGGAGTGTGTCGCCGTCCGGCCGGGGCAGGTCGCACTCCCGGACCCAGCAGCGGAGCAGATTCTCGACACCAGCCGTGTCGGCGGCCCTCAGCGGATCCGGATGGTCGAGGAGGTCGGCCGGTGCCGCACCGGTGAACGTGGCCGTCGGGGCGTACCGCTCATCGTGCAGTGCCGCCATCTGACGGGGCACGGTGGTCTGCTCGACGACGAGGTTGCCGGTGGGTCCGGCCTCTCCTCGCTGCTGGGTGGGGGGAGGGCCGTCGGCCTGGGGTGCGGTGGTGGGGTTCACGGCGGTCTTTCTTGTGATGGTGTCCGGGGTCAGCGGATCGACCCGGTCGTGGTCCGGCGGTGCGGCAGGCGCTCGGCGGCCGCCAGGGCGTCGGCGAGGCGGTCCACGACCGCTGTTGCCTGTTCGTCGGTGAGGGTGAGGGGCGGGAGAAGGCGTACGACGGTGGAGTGGCGTCCGCCGAGTTCGACGATGAGCCCGCGGCGCAGGCACTCCTGTTGGACAGCTGCGGCGAGGGCCGGGGCGGGCGGTGGCTCAGGGCAGCCGCCCCGCGCAGCGGCCTCGGGGTCGACGAGTTCCACCCCGATCATCAGGCCCCGTCCGCGGACGTCTCCGATGGACGGGTGGTCCGTGGCCAGTGCTTGGAGACGTGCGACCATCCGGGCGCCGAGTGTCGCGGCGCGCTCGGCGAGGCGGTGCTCCCGTACGAAGGCAAGGGTGGCCGTGCCCGCCGCCATCGCGAGCTGGTTGCCCCGGAAGGTGCCGGCGTGGGCGCCCGGCTGCCAGGTGTCGAGTTCGGAGCGGTAGACGATCACTGCGAGCGGAAGGGAGCCGCCGATGGCCTTGGAGAGCACCATCACATCGGGCACGATCCCGCTGTGCTCGACCGCCCAGAAGGCGCCGGTGCGGCCGACGCCGGTCTGGACCTCGTCGGCGATCAGGGGGACGGACCGGGTCTCGGTGATCTCGCGCATCCGGCGCATCCAGCTGTCGGGGGCGGGGTTCACACCGCCCTCCCCCTGTACCGGTTCGAGGATCATCCCGGCCGGTGCGGGCGCGCCTCCCTTGGGGTCGTCCAGGAGGTTCTCGGTCCACCGGGCGGCGATCTCGGCGCCGCGCTCGCCGCCGATGCCGAAGGGGCAACGGTAGTTCTGCGGGAAGGGCAGACGTGTCACCCGTACGTCCTCGGCACCGCCCGAGGCGGCAAGGGCTCCTGCCGTCATCCCGTGGTAGGCGCCGGTGAAGGCGAGGAGTCCGCTGCGGCCGGTCGCGGCACGGACCAGTTTGAACGCTGCCTCGACGGCGTCCGTACCGGCAGGTCCGCAGAACTGGATCCGGGCGTTGTCAGCGAACTGCCGCGGCAGGGTGGCGAACAGCTCCGTGGTGAAGGCGTCCTTCACGGGGGTGGCGAGGTCGAGCACATGCAGCGGTGCGCCCGAGTCGATCACCTTCCTGATCGCCTCCAGAACCACCGGATGGTTGTGCCCGAGCGCCAGGGTGCCGGCTCCGGAGAGACAGTCGAGGTATCGCCGCCCGTCCGCGCCTTCGATGGTCATCCCACGGGCGCGCACCGGCACGATCGGCAGTGAACGCGCATAGGTACGGGCGGCGGATTCGCGCAGCGACTGGCGGCGCAGGATCCCCTCGTGCGCCGCCGGTGCTGCCACCGGGGCTGGTTCGGTCACGGCCACGGCTGTTGGTCCTCCCGCTGTAACAGTTGCGTTGCACGTCAGTACGTCGGCGCACGGACGGACTGCGGGGATGAACGCTGTCCTCGAGTCCCTCGTACGTACCAACGACGCCGGACGCACGGGATCACGGGTAAGTCCGAAGATCCTCGCGGGGCGGAACCGTGGCCCTGCTGCGTACCGTCCCCATCGGCACCGGCATAGTGGGGGCCGCACGGAGGGCTCGGGCAGATTTCCGGGAGTCCGCAGGATGTTCGGAGCAGGTGGCTCAAAGCGGTGCCGAAGTGCAGTACAGAAGTGTTGAGTTACGAAGTCCCAGGGGGATCACCACATGCGACTCATTCGACCAGTTCTCACCGCACGTCAGGGGAGCGCACGTCGCACGCGCCCCTCGGTGCTCGCCGTGGCCGCGGTCACTGCGGTCCTTGCGCTCTCCGCCACTGCCTGCGGGCCGAGCGAGGACAACGCCAGTGACAAGCCGAGCAGTTCCGCCGGCCAGCCCTCGGACGGCAAGATCACCATTCCGGACGATCTGAAGGACCGGCTCAAGGAACACGGGATCGACCTCGACCAGTGGAAGAACGGCGAGTGGAAGAACTGGGACAAGGACAAGTGGCTGCGCGAGGCCAAGGACTTCGTCAACCCCATCATCGAGGGCCTCTGGGACCCGGACCGGATGCGGGATGCCGACAAGTCGCCGGAGAAGCCGGTCGACAATGACATCTCGGGTGACGCGGGTGTGACGGACCCGACGCCCGCGCCGGTCCAGGCCGCCGGTGTCCGGACGCCGTACCACGCCAATGCCGCGGAGTCCGGGAAGCTGCTCTTCGACAGCCCCGAGGGCTCCATGGTCTGCTCCGCGACCGTGGTGAAGGACCCTGCGCACCCCGGGAAGTCCAACCTGGTGTGGACCGCGGGGCACTGTGTGCACGCGGGCAAGAAGGGCGGCTGGTACCGCAACATCGCCTTCGTGCCGTCGTACAACAACAGCGGTCTGTCGACGGCCGAGCTGCAGAAGGCGACCAAGCAGGAGATCGCGCCCTACGGCGTGTGGTGGGGCCAGTGGGCACAGACGTCCGACCAGTGGATCTCTCAGGGTTCCTCGATCGGCGGGCAGGGCGCCCCGTACGACTTCGCGGTGCTGCATGTCACGCCGGAGAAGGGCTCGACGGGGAAGTCCCTGGAGGAAACGGTCGGCTCCGCGCTGCCTGTCGAGTTCAATGCCCCGGCCGTGCCGAACATCGACAGCATGACCGCCACCGGCTTCCCGGCCGCTCCGCCCTACGACGGCCAGAAGGCCTTCCAGTGCGCGGACAAGCCGGGTCGGCTCTCGCTGACCGTGCAGGACCCCACGATGTACCGCATCGGCTGCACCATGACGGGCGGTGCCTCCGGTGGTGGCTGGGTCGCGGCGGGCCAGGACGGCAAGCCCGCTCTCGTCTCGAACACCTCCATCGGCCCGGTGACGGCCGGCTGGCTGGCCGGACCGCGCTTCGGCAAGGAAGCCAAGGGCGTCTACGAGTCGGTCAGCAAGAAGTACGCAGGGCAGTGACGACGGGCCGTCGACCGGCCAGGTTCGGGTGACGGTGACGGCACATCAGAGACCCCGGTGCGGCTGTTGCCCGCCGGGGCCTTTGCTGTCGCGCTACGGCCCCGAGTGGCCCGCGCCCCATGCGGGTTGCGCCTCTGTGGCAGAGAGCATGGTCCGCACCGTCATAGGGTGGGCCTGCATCGTCGGTGGCCGGTGGTCCGGCCACCGTTTCGCATGACAAGTTCATGGCAATTTCGGAGATTTCAGGGGGAATCTTTTCCATGCGATCCATACGTCCGCTGCTCGCCGCGACCGGCCTCGTCGCGGCGCTCGCGCTGACGGCCACGGCATGTGGTCCGAGCGAGGACAACGCAGCCGACAAACCCGCCGCCGACTCCGCGGGTGGCAAGGACTCCGGCTCCCTGTCCGACGGTCTGGCCGAGACGCTGAAGAAGCATGGCGTCGACCCGGAGAAGTGGAAGAACGGCGAGTGGAAGAACTGGGACAAGGACAAGTGGCTGCGTGAGGCCAAGGACTTCGTCAACCCGGTCATCGAGGGGCTGTGGAAGCCCGACCGGATGAAGTCGGCCAAGGACCCGGCGAAGACCATGGCGGCCGGTGACCTCTCCGGCGACCAGGGCGTCACCGACCCGGAGCCCGCCCCGGTCAAGGCCGAGCGCGAGAAGACTCCGTACCACGATTACGCGGCCCCGGTCGGCAAGGTGTTCTTCGACTCCCCCGAGGGCACCATGGTCTGCTCGGGCACGGTCGTCAAGGACCCTGAGAACCCGGGCAGGTCCAACCTGGTGTGGACCGCCGGACACTGTGTGCACGCCGGCTCGAAGGGCGGCTGGTACCGCAACATCGTCTTCGTGCCCGCGTACAACGACAAGGGCAAGTCCGCCGCCGCACTGGAGAAAGCGCAGCCGCAGGAGATCGCCCCGTACGGCGCGTACTGGGCCGACTGGGCCACGACGTCCGGTGAATGGCTCGCCGATGGCGGTCCCACCGGGGGCGAAGGCGCCCCCTATGACTACGCGGTGCTGCATGTGAAGCCGGAGAAGGGCAGCAAGTCCCTGGAGGAGACCGTGGGCAATGCCCTGCCGGTCAACTTCGATGCCCCCGAGATCTCGAAGATCAGCGCGATGGGCGCCTGGGGTTACCCCGCTGCCCCGCCGTACGACGGCCTGATCATGCACAAGTGCGTCGACCGCCCCGGCCGGCTCTCCGTCAGCCCGAGCACTCCGACCATGTACCGCATCGGCTGCACCATGACCGGCGGCTCCTCCGGCGGCGGGTGGTTCAGCGAAGGCAGTGACGGCAAGCTCGCGCTGGTCTCCAACACCTCCATCGGCCCGGTGACTTCGGGCTGGCTCGCCGGCCCCCACCTGGGCAAGGGCGCACAGGACGTCTTCACCGCGATGAGCGAGAAGTTCGGCAGCCGGTAAGCAGCTTCGCACGCCCGAAGGCCCGCTCCCGAGGAGGGAGCGGGCCTTCGGTCCGTTCTGAGCCGTACCGCTCTGCGGTCAGTGCGCCACGGGGACGAACGAGGAGAGGACGGCTGCCAGTTCCTCGTGGACCCGCGCCTTGAGCAGGGTGCCCTCCGACGTGTGCTCCTCGGAGATCACCTCGCCCTCGGCGTGCACCCTGGAGACGAGTCCGCCCTCGGTGTACGGGACGAGCGCCTCGATCTCGACCGAGGGCCGAGGCAGTTCGGCGTCGATGAGTGCGAGCAGCTCGTCGATACCGGCGCCGGTACGCGCCGAGACGGCGATCGCATGCTTCTCGACGCGCAGCAGCCGCTGCAGCACCAGCGGATCGGCCGCATCCGCCTTGTTGATCACCACGACCTCCGGCACGTCCACCGCGCCCACTTCGCGGATCACCTCGCGCACCGCGGCGAGCTGTTCCTCCGGCACCGGGTGGGAGCCGTCCACCACATGCAGGATCAGATCGGATTCACCGACCTCCTCCATGGTGGAGCGGAACGCCTCGACGAGGTGGTGCGGCAGATGCCGTACGAACCCGACGGTGTCGGCCAGGGTGTAGATCCGGCCGCTCGGCGTCTCGGCCCGGCGCACGGTCGGGTCCAGGGTGGCGAACAGTGCGTTCTCCACCAGGACGCCCGCACCGGTCAGCCGGTTGAGCAACGAGGACTTGCCCGCATTGGTGTAGCCGGCGATGGCGACCGACGGCACCTTGTTGCGCTTGCGCTCCTGGCGCTTGATCTCGCGGCCGGTCTTCATCTCCGCGATCTCCCGGCGCATCTTCGCCATCTTCTCGCGGATCCGACGTCGGTCCGTCTCGATCTTGGTCTCACCGGGACCACGGGTTGCCATGCCGCCACCGCCGCTGGAACCGCCGCCGCCCATCTGACGGGAGAGCGACTGACCCCAGCCGCGAAGCCGCGGCAGCATGTACTGCATCTGTGCCAGCGAGACCTGCGCCTTGCCCTCTCGGGACTTGGCGTGCTGGGCGAAGATGTCGAGGATCAGGGCGGTCCGGTCGACCACCTTGACCTTGACAACGTCTTCCAGATGGATCAGCTGGCCCGGGCTGAGCTCACCGTCGCAGACGACGGTGTCGGCCCCTGATTCGAGGACGATGTCGCGCAGCTCCAGCGCCTTGCCCGAGCCGATGTAGGTGGCCGGGTCCGGCTTGTCGCGGCGCTGGAAGACGGCGTCGAGCACCATGGCGCCCGCCGTCTCCGCAAGTGCGGCCAGCTCCGCGAGGGAATTCTCCGCGTCCTGCACGGTCCCCGAGGTCCAGACGCCGACCAGCACCACACGCTCCAGGCGCAGCTGTCGGTACTCGACCTCGGTGACGTCCTCGAGCTCGGTCGAGAGTCCTGCCACACGCCGCAGTGCGGCGCGCTCGGAGCGGTCGAACTGCTCGCCGTCCCGCTCTCCGTCGATCTCGTGGCTCCAGGCGACGTCCTCTTCCATCAGGGCGTCGGCCCGAAGGCTCTCGGTGAGGCTCTCGGTGACATTCTCCGTAGCGCTCTGCGCGTCCTGCGCGTCCTGGGGAAGGGAAGAAGAGGAGGTCATTGGATCCTTACGTCGATGGAAGTCCGTTACATCAGTCACAACGCGTGACCTCTCCCGATGATTCCCGCTGTCGGGAATCCGGTCCGGCCGCCGCGGCGACCCGTCGATAGTGGCATGGTCCGCCGGGCCCGTCACCCGGGTTTATCGCTGTCCGTCGGGCTTGGCGCTGTGCCAGTCCGGGTGCCCCGGCATCGGCGGGGTCTTCTCGCCGTACAGCCAGCCGTCGAAGAACGAGGTCAGGTCGCGGCCCGCGGTCTGTGCCGCCAGCCGGACGAAGTCCGCGGTGGCGGCGTTGGAATCCCGGTGCTTCTTCACCCAGCTCCGCTCCAGCCGGTCGAATACGTTCTCGCCGATCTCCTGGCGCAGCGCGTAGAGGATCAGTGCGCTGCCGTCGTACACGACCGGCCGGAACAGGCTGAGCTTCTGTCCGGGCGCCGGAACGTCGGGGCGGGCCGGGGGGCCGCCCGCGGCGCGCCAGCCGTCGGACCTGATGTAGGCGTCGTGCATCCGGCTTTCCAGTGGCTTGTCGGCGTGCTCCTCGGCGTAGCGGGCCTCGTACCAGCTGGCGTGTCCCTCGTTGAGCCACAGATCGGACCATGCCTGTGGGGAGACGCTGTCGCCGAACCATTGGTGAGCGAGCTCGTGCACCATGATCGATTCGACATACCACTTGGGGTAGGCGGTCTGGGTGAACACGGACCGTTCGAAAAGCGAGAGTGTCTGGGTCTCCAGCTCGAAGCCGGTGTCGGTGGCGGCGACCAGCAGTCCGTATGTCTCGAAGGGGTAGGGGCCGACCTGCTGTTCCATCCATTCCAGCTGACCAGGTGTCTTGCTGAGCCAGGGTTCCAGCAGCTTGCGGTCGGCGCTCGGCACCACGTCTCGTACCGGCAGTCCGTGCGGCCCGGTCCGTTTCAGGACGGTGGAACGGCCGATGGTGACCTGGGCCAGTTCGGTGGCCATGGGGTGTTCGGTCCGGTAGGTCCAGGTGGTCTCGGCGCCGTTGCGGGCCGTGCCTGCGGGCAGGCCGTTGGCGACCACCGTGAGGTCCTTGGGTGCGGTGATCCGGAAAGTGAAGTACGCCTTGTCGGCGGGGTGGTCGTTGCTCGGGAAGACCCGGTGCGCGGCGTCGGCCTGATTGGCCATGGCCAGACCGTCGGCGGTGCGCAGCCAGCCGCCGCTGTCCTGGCCGCCGTTCGGATCGCTGGTGTGCCGGACGGTGATGTGCAGCGGCACTCCGGCCGGGATCCGGCCGGGGGGCTGGATGACCAGGTCCTCGTCCGCTGCGGCGAAGTCGGCGCGCAGACCGTTGACTTCGACCGTACGGACAGTGCCCTGGGCGAAGTCGAGGTTGATCCGGTCCAGCGGCTCGGTGGTCCGCGCTTCGATCTTGGTGACGGCGTCCAGCGGCTTGCTGTTGCTGCCGTGGTAGGTCAGTCCGATGTCGTACGAGAGGACGTCGTACCCAGGATTGCCGAGGCGCGGGAAGAGTGGATCACCGATTCCGAGCGGCACGGGTGAGGGGAGGGCGGCGGCGACGAGGGCGGCCGATGCGGCGGCCAGCAGAGCGGCCCGCAGACGGCGGGAGATGATCGGCATGGACTACCGCTACCAGCGACTCCCACCCGGGCAGGCGCGGCACGCGTCACGCCACTCGAACGAGATCGCTGTGGCAGATGGCGCTGCGCGGCGGGGTCAGACGGTGGCGGCGGGGTGCTGGGCGCGGCTCACGTCGTACACCCCGGGTACGTCACGCATCGCGCGCATCAGCGCCGGCAGTCCGGCGGCATCGGGGAGCTGCAATGTGTAGGTGTGCCGGACGCGCTGCTCGCTGGGCGGTTCGACGGTGGCGGAGATGATCGCCGCGTCCGCCGTCGCGATCGCGTCGGTGAGATCGGCGAGCAGCCGGGGCCGTCCGAAGGACTCGGCGACCAGGGTGACCCGGCACCCGGTCGCGTCGCCCCAGCTCACCGGGACCGGCGCCCGGCCGACGGACTGCATCCGGGCCACCGCGGGGCACTCCAGCCGGTGCACGGTGACGGCGCCGCCGCGCACGACGAATCCGGTGACGGCGTCGGGTGGTACGGGGGTGCAGCAGCCCGCGAGTCGTACGGTGGCGTCAGGCCGGTCCACCACGGCGCTCGCGGTGCGGCCCGCGGACCTGGCGTGCCCGGGGTCGGTGTTTTCCTGGGGCTGTGGTTCGGGCCTGGGCTCCGCGGGCCTGCTGCTGTGCGGGCCCTGGGCATCCTCGGGGTGGGCGTCCAGCCAGCCGGTGATGGCGATACGGGCGGCCGGGGTTCGGGCGTGGTCGAGCCAGTCGGGCGAGGGGCCGGAGGCAGCGTCCTCGGCGAGAAGCAGCTGCACGGTGTCGCCGTCGCTCAGTATGGTGCCGAGGGTGGCCAGCCGGCCGTTGACCCGGGCGCCGATGCAGCTGTGCGCCTCGTCCCCGTACTGCGCGTAGGCGGCGTCGACGCAGCTGGCTCCGGCAGGCAGTCCGAGCGTGCCGCCGTCGGTGCGGAAGACCGTGATCTCCCGGTCCTGGGCGAGGTCGGCGCGGAGTGTGGTCCAGAAGGTGTCGGGGTCCGGGGCGGACTGCTGCCATTCCAGGAGCCTGGAGAGCCAGCCGGGCCGGGTCGGATCGGCACGCTCGCCGTCCGCGGCTTCGGCGGACTGCGGCGCGGAGCCGCTGTCCGCGGCGTACGGATTACCGAGGGCGATGACGCCCGCCTCGGCAACCTTGTGCATCCGGTGCGTACGGATGAGGACTTCGGCGACCGCCCCGTCGGGGCCGACGACCGCGGTGTGCAGTGACTGGTACAGGTTGAATTTGGGGGCGGCGATGAAGTCCTTGAACTCGGAGATCACCGGGGTGAAGCAGGTGTGCAGTTCACCGAGCACGGCATAGCAGTCGGCGTCCTCGCCGACGAGAACCAGCAGCCGGCCGAAGTCGGTGCCGCGCAGTTCGCCGCGTTTGATCCTGACGCGGTGTACGGAGACATAGTGGCGCGGCCTGATGAGGACTTCTGCGGGGATGCCGGCCTCCCGCAGCACCGCTGCGACGTTCTCGGCGATGGCGGCGAGCGGGTCCTGGGTGGCCGCGGCGCCGGAGGCGTCCGGTTGCGCCGACGCGGCGGCGATCAGTGCGCGGGTGTGTTCGTACTCCTCGGGGCGGAGGATCGCGAAGACGAGGTCCTCCAGCTCGGTCTTGAGGGCCTGTACGCCGAGCCGCTCGGCCAGCGGGATCAGCACGTCGCGGGTGACCTTGGCGATCCTGGCCTGCTTCTCGGGACGCATCACGCCCAGGGTTCGCATGTTGTGCAGCCGGTCGGCGAGCTTGATCGACATCACCCGGACGTCGTCCCCGGTGGCGACCAGCATCTTGCGGAAGGTTTCGGGTTCGGCCGCCGCTCCGTAGTCGACCTTTTCGAGTTTGGTGACGCCGTCGACGAGGTAGCAGACCTCTTTGCCGAATTGTTCCCGCACCTGATCGAGGGTCACTTCGGTGTCCTCGACGGTGTCGTGGAGCAGCGAGGCCGTGAGTGTCGTGGTCTCGGCGCCGAGCTCGGCGAGGATCAGCGTGACGGCGAGCGGGTGCGTGATGTACGGCTCGCCGCTCTTGCGCATCTGTCCGCGGTGCGAGGACTCCGCGAGTACGTAGGCCCTGTGCAGGATGGAGAGGTCGGCATCCGGGTGGTGCGCGCGGTGGGCCTCGGCGACATGGCCGATCGCGTCGGGCAGCCGGTCGCGGGAGACGGGGCCGAGCAGCGCGACGCGGCCGAGCCTGCGGAGATCGATCCGGGGACGGCCCCGCCTGCGGATGGGAGCACCTGGGTTGGTGGCCTCTGCACTCATGGGGCACCTCCGGCGACGTCGACCGGCGGTGAGGAGGTGCGGACGCGCCTCCGGGCCGGTGCTTGATGCTACCGAGCCCACCACGTGGCGGAGTCCGGCTCTCGCTCAGCGTGAAACGGATCACCCATTCGAGCGAAGCTCTAGCCGATCGCCGTTTCGAGCCAGGCGGAATCGATCAAGCCCTCGGCGACGATCACGGCGGCTCCGGTCATCTCGATCTCGCCGTCCGGCCGCTCGGTGATCGCGAGGGTGCCGCCGGGCAGATCCACCGTGTACGTGACCGGGGTGCCGGTCTCCGTGGGGTCGGCGCCATCCCTGCGGGCCGCGGCGACGGCCACGGCGCAGGCGCCCGTGCCGCAGGAGCGGGTCTCGCCCGAACCGCGCTCATGGACCCGCATCGCGACATGGCGCGGTCCCCGGTCCACGACGAATTCGATGTTGACGCCGTCGGGATAGACGGCCGCGGGGCTGAACGGCGGCACGGAGAGCAGATCGCCGGCATGCGCCAGATCGTCGACGAAGGCGACCGCATGCGGATTGCCCATGTTCACATTGCGAGCGTGCCAACTGCGGCCGGCCAGGCTGACCGTGACGCCTTCCTCGGGAAGGAGCGCACGCCCCATGGAGACCGTGACGTCGCCGCCCTTGGCGATGTGCACCTTCTTCACGCCGCCCCGGGTCGCGACGGCGAGGTCGCCCTCCTCGACATGTCCGGCATGCTGCAGATAGCGGGCGAAGACCCGTACGCCATTGCCGCACATCTCGGCGATCGAACCGTCGGCGTTGCGGTAGTCCATGAACCACTCGGCCTCGCCCGCCATGGCCCGCGCCTCCGGGTGCGCGGCGGAGCGTACGGCGTGCAACAGCCCGTCACCGCCGATACCGGCCCGGCGGTCGCACAGCCGGGCGACGACGGAGGCGGGCAGGTCGACGGCGTTGTCCGGGTCGGGAACGATCACGAAGTCGTTCTCGGTGCCGTGGCCCTTGAGGAAGGCGATCTGCGAGGTGCTCACAGGGCAACTGTACGAGGCGGCGCCGACAGCCGACGAAGCCGGGCCGTGCAAGGGCGCACCGGACAGCATGCCGCAGCAGGGCCCCTGCGCCACACTGCTGCAGCCGCTCCGTCCGTCAGCGGAGCCGCGCCACACGCCACACGGCCAGTGCGACCAGTGCGGCGCACACGGCGACGTACAGCGTGATCACGCGCCAGTCGGATCGCTCGCCCGAACCCCGCTGCGGCAGCCCGGGCCAGGTGTAACCCACGCGGCGGGCGGCCATCATGCCCCAGCCCGCGGCGCAGCAGCTGATCAGCAGGCCCAGCATGGCGACGACCGCGCCGCCGTCGCCGAACTCGAAGGCCAGCGGGAACGCGAACATCAGCGATCCCACGGCGGCGAGCATGACGATCGGTGCGAGCTGCCAGATGCGCAGACGCCGCGCGGGCCGCAGCTCGACCTCGACCTCGGGGGTCACCTCGAGCTCATCGGGCCCGTCGGGGCTCAAGCGTCCTGCCTCGTGCAGCGTGTCCGGTGCGTCTTGTTCTGTGTCGCGAGGGCCGGCCTCCATCGCCACGCGCCCTCCCAACTCGGACTCCACTGGTCGATCGATGCTCGATGATGGCACGCTCCCGGTCACCGAAATGACGGGCAGGGCTTCCCGATGCCATCACGTGATCAGGCTGTTATAGCCCCGCTTTAGGGTTTATGCAGGTCAGGCGCCTGCTGCTGGTCAGCGAGTCAGCAAGAGGTCAGCAATAGCCGCAGGTCAGCGCCCGATTGACCGGTCGCGACCAGCCCGAAGAAGGAACCATCTCGATCATGTCGAACAAGCTTGCGCGGGGTATGGGCAGCTTCTTCAAGCCCTGCGAGTGCCGCAGGCCGACGAGCTGCCCGCATCTCTACACGATCCGCTTCCGCAACACCCGGGGCAAGTAGGCCGAGGAGTCCGGCTTCCCTACCCAGGACTCCGCCATCGAGCGCCTGACCGAGCTGTACACGGCTCGCAAGACCACTCCGAGGACCATCGCCGAACAGCAGGAAACCCTCGGCGAGATGGCCTTCGAGGAGTACGCGCAGGCATGGTTCGCCCGCAAGCGCGGTCTCACCGGCAGCACGAAAGCCGCGACCGAGTCCCGGATGCGCACCCACGCCTATCCGGAGATCGGCTCGCGGAAGATGCACACCTTCGACAGCTTCGTGGTGGAACGCTTCATCACCGCCATGGAACGCAGCGACGTCGGTGCCGCGACCCAGGCACAGGTCTTCCTGCGGGTGAAGGGAATCCTCAAGGACGCGCACCGCCGCGGAATAATAGGTCTCGACCCGCTGCTCGATGTCAGCCCGCCGGAGTACCGCCCGAGCCCGACCGTGATCCCCACCAAGGAACAGGTCGGCCTCCTGCGCATGGCCCGCGACGACGACGCCTTCCGCCTCATCGTCGACCTCATGGCCGGCATGGCCGACTACATCAGCGTCGGTCTCGTCGACAGCGCACGTCGCGGGGATCATCGCTGGCAACGGCCTCCTCGGGGGCGCAGGTCCGGCTCGGCGTCGTATCGGCGGCTTCCGCCGGAGCTGGCATCGGTTGATGGGACGCGCAGCAAGGCGTTGCTGGGGGCCTTGCCAAGGAGGAGCAGACGCGCGGATCGGTGCCAAAGTACCCAAGCGCCCGGAGGTGGCGGCATACGGCGGTGGCGGGTGCGCGACATGGCGGAGGTACGCCACCGACGTCCTCAAGCTCGTCGGCCCTACTGGAGTTACGCT
The DNA here is from genome assembly GCF_042882185.1 of Streptomyces sp. NPDC058239. Lineage (NCBI taxonomy): Bacteria > Bacillati > Actinomycetota > Actinomycetes > Kitasatosporales > Streptomycetaceae > Streptomyces > Streptomyces sp. NPDC058239. The sequence goes on along the minus strand of NZ_JBHVWS010000034.1, from coordinate 72,766 downwards.
CCCGAACCGAGGGCAAGTCGGTCGACCCGACCGCGCTTCCTGCCCGCACAGCGTCACCCAGCCAAGGTTTGCCTGAGAGGCCCTTTGCATGTCGTTATCAGTTCACAGAGCCGTGCGCACCACGGTATTCGTAGCGGCCGCCGCCGTGTCAGCCGTTGTCATGCTCATGCCCCCATTGGCTTCGTCGGCGGAGCCCGCCGCCGGGGCACGACCGGCCGCGGGCCCCCCGACCGTCAAGACGGTGACGTTGGTGACCGGCGACGTCGTCGAGGTCTCCACCGGAGCAGATGGCAAGCAGTCCGTCGCGCTCCTGCCCCGCCCTGACGGAAGCACCCCGCAGGCCGCGATCAGCCGGACGAACGACCACGTGAACGTCGTACCGACCGAGGCCTTCGGCCTGCTCCAGGCCAACCGGCTCGACCCCGACCTGTTCGACGTCACCACCTTGATCGAGTCCGGGTACGACGACGCATCGCGCGCTACGCTCCCGGTCATCGTCGACTACGGCAAGGGCCGCGCAGCGGCGACGGAGTCCCGGCAGGCATCCGTCAAGGGAGCGACACGCACCCTGACCGTTCCCGAGCTCGGCGTGGCGGCCTTCCACATCAAGAAGAAGGACGCCCTGACGTTCTGGGTCGACCTCACCGCTGGGTCCGGCGCCATGGGAGCGCCCACCTCGTTAGCGCACGGCGCGGCCCGGGTCGACCTGGACGGCAAGGTCGAGGTCGCGCTGGAGCACTCGATGCCGCAGATCCACGCCCCGCAGGCGTGGGCGGCAGGGTTCGACGGCGAGGGCACGACGGTTGCTGTGCTCGACACCGGATACGACGCGACGCACCCCGACCTGGCCGGCCGCGTGGGCGCGACGGCCAACTTCACCGAGGAATCCAGCGTCAAGGACGGCCAAGGTCACGGCACGCACGTGGCCTCGACCGTCGCCGGAACCGGTGCGGCGTCGAACGGGCTGCGCAAGGGCGCGGCACCGAAGACGACCCTGCTGATCGGCAAGGTGCTGAACAACAAGGGATCGGGTTCGGACTCCATGGTCCTGGCCGGCATGGTCTGGGCGGTCGACCAGGGAGCCGATGTCGTCAGCATGAGCCTGGGCGGTCCGTCGCCCGACGACGGTACGAGCCCGCTCGCCCAAGCCGTCAACGAACTGTCGGCCACCTCCGACACCCTGTTCGTCGTGGCCGCTGGCAACGCCGGCGACATGCCTTCCACCGTCGCCAGCCCGGGGTCGGCCGACGCCGCCCTCACCGTCGGCGCGGTGGACGTGCACGACGTCATGGCGAGGTTCTCCAGTCGCGGCCCGCGTCTGAACAACGGCGGGTTCAAGCCCGAGGTGGTCGCACCCGGTGTCAATGTCACCGCCGCCCGCGCCGCAGGAACCGCGCTCGGCCCAGTCGTCGACGACGTCTACACGACGATCAGCGGCACCTCGATGGCCACACCGCACGTGGCCGGCCTGGCCGCAATGATCAAGCAGCAACACCCCGACTGGGACGGTGACCAGATCAAGTCCCTCATCGCCAACAGCACGACTCTCATTGCCAACGCGACCGGGTTCGACGCGGGTACAGGGCGAGTGGACGCTCTCGCCGCGATCAACCAGAAGCTTCTCGCGCCCGCGTCGATGTCCCTCGGCTCGTTCCAGTGGCCCCACACCGACCAGGCGCCGACCCATACGGCTCTGACCTACACGAACACCGCAGACACCGCGGTCACGCTCTCGCTCGCCCTGGCCGGCCAGGACGGGTCGCCGGAGCCGGCTGGCGTGTCCCTGGCCGACGATCAGGTCACCGTTCCCGCAGACGGCAAGGCATCGGTCGATGTCATCCTCGACCCGGCGGTCGCCTCCATTGGTGCGCTCTCCGCGGTCGTCACCGCCACACCGGACAACGGCGGCGGGACCGTCCGCACCGGCGTGTCCTACCAGATCGAGAGGGAGGCCTATGACGTGAAGGTCACGATCAAGCCGCGTACCGGCACGCAGAGCGCCTCCCACGCAATGTTCTTGAGCAGCTTGAAGGCGCCGCGGGTCTTCAAAGACCACTACTTCGACGCGTTGCCCGGCGAGCAGTCTGCAACCTTCCGACTCCCGCCCGGCACGTACGGCACCTACGCCACGTCCGCCGGCCTCGCTGCCGACGGCGCGAAGGAGGGCGTCATCAGCTACGAGCCGTCCTTCACCGTCTCGAAGGACACCGAGATCGTGCTCGACGGAAACGACACCGGGCGCTTCGACTACGACGTCAAGAGGCCGGTCGTCACCGACGGCGCCGCCCTGCTGGTCGGATGGCAGGGCACGAGCGGTGCCACCGGCGAGTACGCCTACTACGGTGCTCCCGACCGCCTCTACGCCCGGCCGTCTGCAGGACTCGACGGGACCGCCAACATCTCGGCGAACTGGTGGCTGAGTCAGCCCGCCGGTGTCCTCACCACCGCACATGGCGAGCCCGTGTCGCTGCAGGCCCTGCCGTCGACTGACGGTGACATCGCCCCCACCCCGCGCCCAGAGATCGACGCCCAATTCAAGGTCGTCGACGCCGGGCGCGCAAGCGCACCGGACACCTCCAGCAAGGTGAAGGGCGCCGTCGCCTTCGTGTCGGGCACCTGTGCCGACCTGACCCAGGCCGCCACGGCCCTCGACCAGGCCGGCGCCGCGGCGATGGTGGCCTACCCCGGCCCCGGACAGGCGTGCGCCGGAACCATCGACAACACAGTCGGCCTGCCGACTCTGCAGGCGCGTGCCATCGATGTGGATGACGTCCTCGCTCACCGGAACAGTGGCCGTGCGGCGCTGGTCACCCACAAGTCGCCCGAGTACATGTACGACCTGTTGCGCTATTGGAAGGATGAGGTCCCCGACGGCGGCTCCGTCGATGGCTCCGCGCGCTCCACCTCGGCCCTCGTGGAGCGGCTCGACGGTCTGGGGAGCTCGAGCAAGGACGGCATGCTGGCGGCCGAGCGCCTGATCGGCTGGGTGCCGGGCCGGGGCCTCGCTCTCTACGGCCTGACGCGCGCGGTACCCTTCCCGACGACCGTGACGCACCACGTGTCCACCGGGGCCAATTGGGAGCGCGAGGTCGGCGTCTACGACGCCAGTTCCGGCAGCGAGCTCGCCTTTCTGTGGGCTCCGCGAACCGCCTACGCCGCCCAGACCACCTACCACGACACGTGGTTCGGTGGGCCGATCAGCACCGGTGTCTCGCCGTTGTGGAACGTGGACAACGGCGCCCCGCCGCCCGTCCGCGAGGGCGGTTGGATCTACCTCAAGACGGGTGCGTATGTCGACGCCGCCGGACACACTGGCCATACGTCGGGCTCGTCGCCCTCGCCGACCGCGTTCTCTGGTCGAATCTATGTCGACGGAGTATTGACCCATACCTCCGCCTACTCGTGGATCATGGCCGACAAGCTGCCTCCGGGTACGCACCGGCTGGACGTTGTCACCGAGACCCGCCACGACGACCCGTTCTGGCACCGTTCGGCCGCCATCAAGACGAAGTGGGGCTTCGACTCCGAACAGCCGACCGGGGCCTACGCCGTCCTGCCCATGCTGAACATCAGCTACAAGTTGCCCGGACTGTCGTCGACCAATACGGCCCCGGCAGGCAAGTACGACTTCGGGGTCGAGTTCTATATGCCTGACACCGTCGAGACCCGACCGGTCGTCGAGCGCAGCGTTGACATCTCGTGGGACGGTGGCCAGACCTGGGGTCCGGCCAAGCTGACCAAGTGCGGCGACACCTCCTGCAAAGCGCACGTCATCAACAAGCCCGGCGGGCAGGCCAGTTTGCGCGTCTCGGCCGCCGACGCCGCGGGGCGCACGGTGACCCAGGAGATCATCAACGCGTACGCAGTCCAGCAGTAGCCGTCAGGCAGTTCACGCACCATGAGGCAGGTCGATCCCGGGCCACGTCCATGACCTTGCGGCCGGCCTCAAGCGGGTCCAGCACCTTGGCCACAAACTCCGTCGGGTATCCACGCCTTCCGATCCTTGCCTCCTGAAGTCCAGGTGGCACAAGAATCCACTAGGGCGTGTGTGAGGTCGTGATCACCGGGTCATCTATGTGAGGTCGTTGATCCAGATCATGGAGGCCCGGAGGTGGAGGCCGGCGTCCTAACTCTCGGGGCTCTTGTCGTAGCGGGTGGGTGCGCCACGAGGCGCCATGGAATCGAGTGAGGTGAGAGACCTTCACCGCCGGGTTGTCGCAGCAATCCGGATGAAGCTGGGGGCAGTTCGGCTCGGGGGATGCCGAGTCGGGCGGTAAGCAGCCCCGACAACGTCGGGACGGGCTGGCACTGCCAGACGGTCCGGGTCCGGCTAGTGAGACGGGAAGGTGTACGCGAGGAATCAGTGCTTGACGCCCCGTAATTACGACACCGGCTCCAACCTGGCGGATGCGGGCCGGATGCAGTGCACGGCCGCCGATGGTCGGCGGCCGACTCCGAAGCCGGATCTACGTACCGGTGGGGAGGCCACGCCGAAAGCCTGCGGCGTAAGCGTGGCGATGCTGCCGGGGTAGAGCTGGGCACCTCACCCGTCGATCGATTCCGTGGTGAACGTGGGAACTGCCCGCGGTCGCCCCAGTCTGGACCTCCAGTCCGGTGGAGGGCAGGCCCATCGCCGGCTGATGGCCGTCGGGCAGGACGGAGGCTCCGTAGTAGTCCGAGGCCGGGGTGCGACACGAGGTCGCACGAGTTGAGTGAGCTTCACTGAAGGAGGTTCGGCTGATGCCGAAGGTGTAGTTACGGATCAGTGTTCGAGGATCTGTCCCCGGGCCTGACGTGCGTCGCTGGTAACGGCGGGGTGCGAAGCTCAGGTCGCCAGACTCAAGGGCTCCCGTTCCATCCGGGGGTTACAAGTCACGGGGAAGGCCGACAGGGTGAACAACCGTGAACCCCTGATGATGCCTCGTCATCGGAAGCCCCCGCAGATGGGTTGTAGCAGCGGGGTCAAGGACTGGTCGCCGGAAAGCGACAGGCGTCGACCGGAAGACTCGAAGCCGGTTGGGAGAACATCGCCGTCCTCGGGGTATAGGGGGCACCCGACCCGGCCGCACCTCACTCGTGCGGAACGTGGCAACCCCGTTGGAGTCCGGGGCGCGTAAGCGCCCTCGGCAAGCCGACCGCAAGGAAGGCCCGATCCTCCAGCGGGAGCTGGATGGCCCAAGAAGCCAATGCCGACCGCCGAAAGGCAACGGGAAACCGAGGCAGCAGGCCGGCTCCTTCGCCGGACGCCTCGCATAACCGGTCGGATACGGGCGGATGCCCGGACCCGAAAGGGTGCTGACGCGGGCCAGGTGAGCCTGTGAAGAGACGAAGGGAACGACACCGGAACCGAAGGGCAAGTTGGACGCCATGACGAACACGCGGGCGCACGCCGGTGCGGACGTGATGGTGAACGGACCGGAGGACGACAACCCCGACTGGCACGAGATCGACTGGCGTGCCGTCGAGGACGAAGTACGGCGTCTGAGACAGAGGATCTTCACGGCATCGCAGGCAGGCGACCTCAAACGGGTTCGCAGTCTGCAGAAACTGATGCTCCGTTCGCGGGCCAACACGCTGTTGAGCGTGCGGCGCGTGACGGAGGTCAACGCTGGTCGCAAGACCCCGGGATTGGACGGTCGAACGGCGCTACTGCCCCAGTCGAAGGCCACGTTGGCCAACTGGGCGCAATACCGCTCCTCGGCCTGGACGCCCCTGCCGGTCAAGCGAGTGCATATTCCGAAGGCAGGCGGCAAGAAGCGCCCACTGGGCATCCCCGTGATCGCCGACCGGGTCCTCCAAGCGCGAGTCGTCAACGCGCTGGAACCGGAGTGGGAGGCGCGGTTCGAGCCGAAGTCGTACGGCTTCCGGCCCGGCCGGGCTGCCAGGACGCAATCTCCGCCGTCTATCTGACGCTGAAGGGCAAGAACCCCCAGCGGACGTGGGTGCTGGACGCGGACCTGAAGGCGGCGTTCGACCGCATCGAAGACGAGCACCTTCTCGCCCAGCTCGGCACGTTCCCCGCCAGGGATCTGGTCCGGTACTGGCTGAAGGCTGGAGTGGTCGATCGCGGCCGGTTCGCCCCGACTGAGGAAGGCACCCCGCAAGGCGGGGTGGTCAGCCCTCTGCTGCTGAACGTGGCCCTGCACGGATTGGAACAGGCCGCCGGAGTCCGCTACCGAAAGCTCGGCACGCACGCCGCCGAGTCGGTCGAGGGCGCCCCGGCGCTGATCAGATACGCTGACGACCTGGTCGTGCTCTGTCACAGCCGTGATGAAGCCGAGCAGGTCAAGGCGAAGCTCGCCGTCTGGCTGGCTCCCAGGGGGCTGGTGTTCAACGAGGACAAGACGCGCATCGTCCACGCTGACTCCGGTTTCGACTTCCTGGGATTCAACGTCCGTCGATACGACGGCAAGCTGCTGATCAAACCGAGTCCGGCGGCCCTGAGACGGATCCGGGAACGGCTACGCACGGAGATGAAGGCCCTGCGCGGGGCCAACGTCAGTGCGATGCTGCACAAGATCGACCCGATCGTGCGCGGCTGGTCGGCCTACTACCGGACGGTGGTCTCCAGCGATGCGTTCACCGCGCTGGACGACTACATGTGGAAGCTCACTTACAAGTGGGCCAAGCACGGCCATCAGAACAAGTCGAGGCACTGGATCGTCAATCGGTACTTCGGCCAGTTCAACCCGTCCAGCAAGAACCGCTGGGTGTTCGGTGACCGGGAGACCGGCGCCCACCTGCGGAAGTTCTCCTGGACGAAGATCGTTCGACACCAGATGGTCGCGGGCACCTCGTCTCCGGACGATCCGGCCCTGACCGAGTACTGGGCCAAGAGGCGACGCAAGGGGACACCCTCGCCACTGGACGCGTTCGGACTGCGGCAGTTGACGCTGCAAGACGGCCGTTGCCCACTGTGTCGGGAGTTCCTGCTGCACGCCGATCACCAACCGCAGAGCCCATCTGAGTGGGAACAGTGGATGGTAGTCATCCGGCGGGCGCTGACGAAGCAGTACATCGCCATCTCCCCGGAACAGGGCATGTCGAACGTGGTCCTCCGCCTCGTGCACACCGCCTGCCGCCGTCGACGCTCAGCCGAGATCGCCGCAGGCCCAGCACCTCTGCATGCCGACGAGCCTTCAGGGCTTGCTTGAGCCGGATGCGGGGACGACTCGCACGTCCGGTTCTTAGGGGGCGGGGACGCAGTAATGCGTCCCCGCTACCCGACAAAGCCGGCCACATGGGGAAGGGGGCCAGCAAGTCAGCAGTAAGGACACTGGAATGCCAGGAGGTTGTCGCCGGTGAATACCGACGAGCTGGAATGGGCCTTGATGAAGGCCGAACGCCGGGTACTGGAGATCCAGACCAAGCTGCACCGTTGGGCTGATGATGATTCTCATCGCAGGTTCGACGATCTGTTCAACCTCGTGGCCGATCCCTCCTTCCTGTTGGTGGCGTGGGACCGTGTCCGGGGAAACAAGGGTGCCCGCACGGCCGGAGTGGACGGGAAGACCGCACGCTCCATCGAGGCCGGGCAGGGAGTCGAGATGTTTCTCGGCAGGCTGCGGACTCAGATTAGAGACCGCAGCTTCCGACCGGTTCCCGTCCGTGAGCGGATGATTCCCAAGGCGAACGGCAAGCTTCGTCGTCTTGGTATTCCGACCGTGGCGGACCGGGTAGTCCAGGCGTCCTTGAAACTGGTGCTGGAGCCGGTGTTCGAAGCGGAGTTCCTCCCGTGTTCCTATGGGTTCCGCCCGAACCGCCGGGCTCATGACGCGATCGCTGAGACTCGCTATCTCGCCAGCCACGGGTATGAGTGGGTGGTGGAGGGCGACATCACGGCGTGCTTCGACGAGATCTCGCACCCGGCTCTTATGAAACGGGTGAGGAATCGAATCGGGGACAAGCGGGTGCTGTCCTTGGTGAAGGCGTTCTTGAAGTCTGGGATCCTGTCCCGGGACGGAGCCTTCACGGACACACGCACTGGGACCCCGCAGGGCGGAATCCTGTCGCCGCTGCTGGCCAACATCGCGCTCTCGGTCCTGGACGAGCACATCGCCCAGGCCCCCGGAGGGCCAGATAGCACCTCCGAGGATCGGCGCAGGAGACGGCGCCGGGGATTGCCCAACTACCGGCTGGTCCGGTATGCGGATGACTTCCTCGTGCTTGTCTTCGGTCGCTGTGAGCACGCCGAGGAATTACGCGACGAGGTCGCGGAGGCGTTGAAGCCGATGGGCCTTCGCCTGTCGGCGGAGAAGACAAAGATCACGCACATTGACGAGGGCCTTGATTTTCTCGGATGGCGCATCCAGCGTCACCGGAAACTGGGCACTGACCGGCAGTACATCTACACCTATCCGGCACAGAAATCAGTGCGTTCCGCGACGGGCAAGGTGAAGGAACTGACCGGACGCCAGAACGTTGGCTTGTCGCTGGAGTCCTTGCTCCACCGACTGAACTCGGTGTTGCGGGGATGGTGCACGTACTTCCGTCCCGGAGTGTCGAACGTCGCTTTCTGTTACCTCAGCCACTACACGTGGATGAGGGTGACACGATGGATCCGACGCAAGCATCCCGGGATCACTTGGAAGCAGCTCCGTCGACGCTATTACGGCGGTGGCTGGTGGCCTACCACGGAGGAAGCGGAACTGTTTAACCCGGCAAAGGTAAGCACGACCAGATACCGATACCGGGGAAAACTCATCCCGGCCCCGTGGCCCACGACGGCATGGGGAACTGAACACCCCGAAACGGGATTTGCGGAGAGCCCGGTGCCCGGAGACGGGCACGCCGGGTTCGGGAGGCGGCTCGGGGAAACCCACTGGTGGAAACATCAGCAGGGCGCCCCGAGTCGACCTCACCGATGCCTCGCCAGGCTTTCAGTTTGTTGATCATGCGCTCGACGGTGTTGCGGTCCTTGTAGAGATCCGCGTCGTGGGTGACGGGCCGGCCGCCCCTGCTGCCTCTGTTCTTGCGGTGGGCGGACTGGTCCTTCTTCTCCGGGATGACGGCCTTGATGCCGCGTCTGCGCAGGTAGGCGCGGTTGGCACGGGAGGAGTAGGCCTTGTCCCCGGCCACGGCAGCAGACCGGGTGCGCGGGTGGCCGACGGGCAGCCGGACGCGGACCTTTTGCAGGACGGGGACGAACTGCGGGCTGTCGGCGGCCTGTCCGGCGGTCACCACGATCGACAGCGGGCGACACCTGCGGTCGGAGGCGAGATGGATCTTGCAGGTCAGGCCGCCTCTGGATCTGCCGAGCAGGGCCTGTTTCAGACGGGCTCTGCGTCTGCGCCGGACGCGTCGCCGTTCTTCCCGCCCGGGGTCGTCTCCGTCGTCCTGTCCGTTCTGTTCCTCGCGGCCGCCCCCTTTTGCCGGGCCTGCTCCTGTTCGCGCACGGCTTCCTCCAGTGCCTCCATGACCTCGGGACCGATGCGCATCCCGGCGGCGTCGTGATGCGCGCGGGCGGTCGTGGAATCCACGCTGCCCAGCGACAGGTCCGTCTTCCCCTGCCGGGCGGCCTCAGCGATCAGCCCTTCCAGCAGCGCGGTGAACACCCCCGCGTCCCGCCATACCCGGAAACGGCCGTAGACGGTGGGCCAGGGGCCGAACTCCTCGGGCATCTCCCACCACTGAGCGCCGGACCGGAAGCGCCAGATCACTCCCTCGAACTGGTCACGCAGCCTCACCGGGTAAGGGCCGTACTCGCCGATCGACAGGTACGGCTCGATGAGTTCCCACTGGTCATCGCTCAACTGTCGGCGCGTCACACCGTCGTCCTATCGCGATCCACCCCGGCGCGGCAGCGGAATACGAATACTGATCACGACCTCACACACGCCCTAGTGCTGGAGTAACTCCCACGAGGTCATCTGAGCCCACGCCCAGCCAACTATGGACGACCACCGAAACCCTGCGCCGTCTGGCGGCGGCTGGCCTGGCCTGTTGCGATGCCACGGGGCGGTGGTCGGCGGCGGCCGACGTTGTAGAGGACCATGCCGAGCATGGCTGCGGCGGCCTACTCGGCGCTGTCCACGGCGATCGAGGCAGAGCGAGCCGAGTTCCGATCGTCTACCGCCGGCGACTGGTCAGTCGTGCGGGCGGCATCGATCAAGGCGCAACGGGCGAAGGAGACGGCCCGGCGGGACGGACTTCCCCGGCGCGAACAGGTCCACCGGAGAACCGTGTACGCCTCGATGTTCTAGCCAGACCGTTGCTGATCAGGAGCAGTTGAAAGCGCGCTGGGCCAGTCGCCGTGTCTCGGCGGGTATAGACGAGGCACGGCGACATGACGTGTGGCTCGACGGCCTCAGCATGGACGAGATCGTCACTCGTAGCATCCAACGCGCCGCGTGGTTCCAGACACTCCCCCAGCCCCTTCGCGAGGCCTACGCCGCGGCATGGCGCCGTCATCGCGAAGCTCACGGTGTGTCCCGCGGAACCGCCCTCTCGACCCATCGCGTCGAGCACGCGATTGCGCTGCCGGACACCCGGGCGTTCAGAGACGAAGCCTTCCTCGACCAGGTGGACATGCAACTGCCCGGCTTGGCCGTCCGAACGTGGTCGAGTGTTTGGCGTACGTCAGGCCACGGCATCAAGAAAAGTAGCGGCGCCACAGTGGAACAGTCCGGCAGCCCCGGGCGATAATGTCGAGCATCATGGATACCGACCCCGCCATACAGATCCCACCCGGGTCGTTGTCCGGCGTCGGTCTTACGGATGCCCCGGAATCTGTGTACCGAGCGATCGTCGCGCAGCTGGCGATCCAACCGGATGAACTCGTCGAGGCCACTGGGCTGACCGCCGATTCCGTCACCGCGTCCATCGAGGCACTCATCTCCCGTGGCCTGGTCAACGCCAGCGGCGGCACGCTCACCGCTGTTTCCCCTTTGCTGACTCTTGGCGACCTGGTCGCCAAGAGCGAGAGGGACGCCAGAATGGCCCGCGCGGCGCTGGACGAACTCGCCGATCATCATCGGTCGATCCGTCAACAGGAAGAGTTCCGCGGCCTCGAGGTGATCCACGGACGCGCGAACATCGGCGACTGGATCAATCATCTGATGCGCGCCACCGAACGAGAGCTGCGGTTGTTCGCCAAACCGCCGTTCGGAGTGGTCGGTGTTGCGGAAACCGACTCGGAGAAGGAGTTCGCCGTCCGCGGGCTGGCCGAACGGGTGATCATCGAGCGGTCGCTGCTCGACGAACCGGAGGCCGAGCAGGATCTGCTGGCATCCCTGGACCGCGGCCAGCAGATCCGATTGGCCGAGACGCTGCCGAGCAAGTTGCTGATCGCCGACGATTCGATGGCCCTGGTGCAACTCGACGAAGGCGGCCCGTCCCACGATATCGTGGTGGTAGTGCGGCCCGGCGGTCTGCTCACGTCCCTGACGACGCTGTTCGAGTCGTTGTGGGAGCGTTCGATCCAGCTGCGGGAGGCTCCGGGACGGCGGATCGAGCCGTATCCGGCGTCCGAGGACGCCCTGGACGATCCCATGGATCGGAAGGTGCTGGCCTTGTTGCTCGCCGGGCACACGGACGGGGTGGTGGCGACCCGGCTCGGCGTCGGGCTGCGGACAGTTCAGCGTCGGGTCCGGCATCTGATGGACATGGCCGGCACCGACTCCCGGATCCTTCTCGGCTGGTACGCACGCGACCGCGGCTGGCTCTGAGTCGCCTCGGGCCGGCCGCGGTCGCGGCTGGTGCAGAAGAGCTATTCGGATCTATTCGGCGATCAGATCCGGAAGGTGCAGCAGAACGGTGCTCGACGACGAGCCGTTGGGTCCGCCCTCGCCGTAGATCATCAGATCGTGCTGGTCGTTGATGCCAAAGGTGTAGGTCGGCAGGAACCAGTCATTGCCGGGAATCATCGACGACAGATCCCACAGCCGGCCCTGCGGATCCCACAGTGCCGCGACCTCGAAGTCGGGCTGCAGTTCCACCGTGCCGAGGATCCAGCCGTCGGTGGTGATCTTCTCCGCCGTGGCGTTGAATCCGTAGTCCGGCAGGCGTTTCATGCCGGCCGACGGCGTCCAGACGAACGCGTCGTCCCCGCTGGCGCCGACCACCGAGCCGGCCGCGTTGATCCCGATGGCCACCGAATTGAACTGCCCCGAAAGGGTGCCGAGATTCGTGATCTCGCCGGTCGAGGTATTCCAGCTGACGGCCCGTTGCGCACCTTCGGTGGTGAGCGACGACCCGACCGCAGTCCCTTGGGCGTTGATCGCCCTCGGCTGGGTTTCCGTGGTGTTGGCCGACAGCTGAGCCAGTTTGACGAATCCGCCGGTCTTGGTCCAGCTGAACGGGTCAACGTAGGTGTGCCCCTGACTGTTCTCATCCCGATACACAAGGCTCGCGAACCCGACGACGGTGCCTTCGTCGCTAATGCCGGTGGCATATCCGCTGTTGTACGCCTTCTCCCGCCACTCCGGCAGCCCGAGATCGGTCACATTGCCGTCGGCCGCCCACGTTGCCGGACGGTCGTTCTCCCCCTTGTAGTGGAGCATCCCGGCCGCTTCCTTCCGCTCGTTCATGTCCAGCGCCGAGCCGTACGCGCCCGTGCCGAGGTTCAGGTCGGTGAAACCCGCGTCCTTGGTCCAGGTGGTCGGCGTCGTCTTCGCGCTGACCTGTCGATCGCCGGCGACCACGCCGTTGTTGGTGAGTTTCGCGCCGACGAACGGCTTTTCCCACTTCAGCGCCTCCAGCTTCGGCGCGACGACGCTGTTGATCCGGACCTTCGCAGCACCCACGATCGTGCCGTCGGAGTTCGCGACTCGGACCCGGCCGATGACGGGCTCGGTCGTCTGGGTGACTGCGCTCAGGTCGATGTCGGCGGCCACCGGCATCGACTGCCCCGGCCTCAGCAGGGACGCTTCGTCGGACTTGGCAGCGATGGTGCCGATGCCGCGGGAGAACATCTCCTCGTGATAGTCGAAGGTCGCCGGCCCCGATGGGACGTTGGCGCCGGTCACCACCACGAAGTAGGTGCCGGGCGCCGGATCATCCAGGACGATCCGCTCGACACCGGGCCCGATGTTCATGCTGGTGCCCGCGATGCCGCGGGCACCGACGATGTACATGTCGAGATCGGCATCGTCGGCGCGGGACGTCAACGCCACGTCCAGTCGCGTCGACTGCCGCGGCACGTCGACACGATTCGCCGTGAGCTGTCCGTTGGCGACGGTGGAGAACAGGTTCCTGACGAACCCGAGCTCGCCGTCAGTGGCGTGGAGCTTCGCCGTGCCCCAGGTGTTCGTCCCGGTGAACTGGACCGACTCCTTCTGGTGCACGGTGGCCGACTGCAGGGTCGTCACGTCCGGCGCGAACGACATTCCCTGCAGGGCAACCGTTGCGGTAAAGGGATTGTCAGCAACGCTCGAGGTCCGTCGCGCTTCGACCACGAACTCCCAGATGCCCGCCTTCGGTCGCAGCACGGCCCTGGATTTCGCATCACAGCCGGCCGGGTCGGGGTAGCCGGTGTAGCAATGATCGCTGGCGTTGGAGTCGGCCGGGATCCCGTCGGGATCGATGGGCAGGACTCGCATCTGGCTGCCCTTGGCCTGTCCCGCCAGGTTCAGTTGCAGGGCCTCGACACCTTCCGGCACCGCTACCAGGAACGAGTTCGTTCCGGTGCGGCCCAAGGTTCCGGCCCTGCTGACCTGATACCTCGGGCCGCTCAGCGGTTCCGCCGCCAACACGGTCACCGCTACGAACCGGTCGATGCCGGCCGTGGTCGGATCGTCGATGGTCATGATCGCGCTGTGCACGCCGGTCGTCTTCGGAGTGGCGGTCACCGTCACCGTGTTCGAGGCGCCGCGAGGCGACGACAGGGTCTTCGGTGCCCGGAACGTGCCGTCGTTGCCGACCCAGCCGATCCGGCTCGTGGTGTGCCCTGCCTTGCCGTTGGTCCTGGTCACCGTCACCCGGTACGACTTGTCGGTCCCGACCGGCTGGCCACCCGCCCCGGGCAGGCACCGATTGTAGATCCCGGCACCCCTGTTCGGCGTGGCCAGATTGCCTGACAGCGCCGTGCACACCGGGGCGGAGACGGCGAAGTTGCTGGTCCGCACGCCCTTCGAAAGCTCCTTCCAGGCTGCCGGAATGTCGACCAGCCCGGCACCCTGGGCGGTGGTCGGCACACCGTGGATCGGCGTCGCCGTTCCGGTGAGCACGGAGCGGAGCGCCGTCGGACCGGCTTCGACGTCCCGGGACTTCGCCGCCGACAGCAGCAGGGCCGCGGCCCCCGTCACCTGAGGTGCTGCCATCGAGGTTCCATTCATCATGCCGTAGCCGACCGGCAGCGAGTAGCCCGCCTCCGGCACGGCCTGTCCGTCCAGCCAGCCGGGGATCGAGGAGATCGCCGCTCCCGGGGCGCTGACCGCGGGTGCGAGCGCACCGTCCTCGGACGGGCCGTGCGAGGAGAACCCGAACAGGCCTTGCGGTGCATCGACCGCGGAACCGTAGTCGGCCCACCAGGTTTCCTTGCTCACCGACGCTGCAACAGCCAGCACCGAGGAGGAGACGGACGGGGAGCCGACGGTATTGGTGCCCGCACCCTCGTTACCGGCCGCCACCACGATCTGCACGCCGAAGCGGCTGGTCAGCTTGTTGTACAGCTGGGATATCACGTCGGATCCGTCGTTGAGCGCCGGCAACCCGCCGATCGAGAGGTTCACCACGTCGACGCCGCGATTGACGACCAGGTCGATCATCCCTTCGGTGAGGGACGCCTCGGTGCAGCCGCCGCCCCAGGTGCAGGCCCGGGACGAGACGATCTGCGCGCCGGGAGCCACACCGTGCATCGCGCCGCCGAGCAGAGATGTGCCGGCGATGATCCCGGCGACGTGCGAGCCGTGCGACCCCGACGGCAACCCGATGTTCACATAGTTCATCACCTTGCCGACGTTGCTGCCGCCCAGTGGCGACAGGTCGACGTTGTCGCGGTAGTCCACGACGAACGGAATCCGTTCGGTGACAGCGGTCTGCGGATCCTCGGTGCCGAAATGGCCGATCTGCCGTTGCTGGCCGTAGGGCAGCATCGCCGGCGTATCGGTGAAGTCGTGGTCGCCGTCGGAGTCCACCCACACCCGGTGGGTCTGCGGGTCGTACAGCACGCCGAACCGGTCGTTGGTACTGCGGTTGTTGTTGAGGTCGCCACCGAAATCGCTCTGGGTGGTGGTCATCTCGTAGAACAGGCCGAGTTGGAACTTTCCTTCCGGGGCCGTCCAGGTGGCCCCGGCGTAGTCGAACCGGGGACCCGTCACCGCCTTGCTCATCTGCACCCAGGTTCCGTCGCCATCCGTCACCGGATCGGTGGCCGTCACCCAGTCGACCACCTTCGGCCGACCGTCGCTGGTCTTCTGAAGGGCTGCGTGATCGAGGTCGACGCCGGTGTCGAGCACCCCGACGGTGATGCCGCGTCCGTCCCACTTATGGTTTGCCGCAACAAAATCGGTGGCCCCGATGTCGTTGACCGGCAGGTACGGATTGTCGGCAGGGGTGGTCGCGTTCGGCGCCGCCGGGTGAGCGGCGCCGGCCTTGGCATCGACCGGGCTGACGGCGTTGCCCAGCTGCGGGCTCGGCACACGGTAGGTCTTGTCGAGATCGATGGCCTTCACCACCGGGAGCGCAGCCAAGCTCTGTACCTTGCCGGTCGGGACGGTGGCCCGGACGTAGCCGATCTCCGGCTGGATCTTGCCAACTGTCCCGCCGGCTTTGGCGACGGCGGCGGACACCTCCTTGGTGTTGCCGGAGTTCGCGAGCAGCATCACCGTCACGGTCTTGGCCTTGGTGGCCTGCGCCTGCTGCAGCACCTGGGTGTCGTGGGCGCCGAGCTTCTCCGAACTCCGGCCGGCGGGCGCCGTGGCGTCCAGCGGCTGGAATCCCTTGTCGTCCGTGGGTGGCTGATACGGATCGCTGTCAGCGGGCGACGCCGCGGAAAAGGGCACCCGAGGGCCGCTGGTCGCCGGACCGTCGGTACCTGGACCGTCCGGTGCCGCGGCGGCGATGGTCGGTTGCCCGATGCCGAGGGCCGCGGCGGCCATCACTGCGGTGCCGATGATGATGAGTGAGCGGGGTCGCCGTCGTCTCATATCGCTCCTTCGGGTTCCGTTGCCGGGCTCGGTCGTCGCGGGCCCGTCCTGGAAACCTCGCAGTTGGAACAGGCACGCAGCAATGACCAGTGCCCGGCGGACGTGTGACATGGCGGCATTCCGCCACGACCCGGGAATGCAAGACGAGCAGGACGGCGGCGAAGATGGCCCAGGACAGGAGGAACTCGAACGACTAGCTCGAGAAGAGTCCGCCGATGACGTCGGGAATCAGGCCGAAGACGCTGCGGGTGTTCCGCACCAGCCACACGGCAGCGAGCAAGGAGTGAGCTTCCTCCGCTTTGACGGACACCATTGGTGTGGTGGTCAGGCTGCGAGTGCGGTCTCGTACTCGGCGGGGCTGAAGTAACCGAGGCTGCTGTGCAGTCGGTGCACGTTGTACCAGCCTTCGATGAAAACGAGGATCGCGGTGCGGGCGCCGGGCCCGGCTGGGCCAGACGGAGGTGCCGAGCAGTTCGCGTGTGATGGTCGAGAGGAACAACTCTGCGAGCGCGTTGTCCCAGCACTGGCCGGTGCGGCCGACCGACAGCCGGACCCCGAACTGGGCTGCCAGGGCGGCGAATTGCTTGCTGGTGTATTGACAGTCGCGATCCGAATGGAAGATCACGGGATGGGTGGGGCGACGCTGCCGGCAGGCGGCTGTCAGCGCGTCGGCCACCAGTTCGGTTCGCAGGTGATCGGCGGCTGCCCAGCCGACTACGCGCCGGGAGGCGATGTCGATGACTGTGGCCAGATAGAGCCAGCCCTCCTCGGTCGGGACGTACGTGATGTCGCCGCACCAGCGGGCATCGAGCCCGGTGCGGTCGGGCTGGAAGTCCCGGACGACGAGGTCGGGACGGAAGGCAGCCCTGGGATCAGGGATCGTGGTCAGAACACGGCCACCGGCGAGACGTACACGTGGCAGCCGCAGATCCCCGAGACCGCGTCCTACCGGGTCGAGGGGCGCTTCCCGCCCGCTTCCGACGCGGCGACCGCAGCCCCGTACACGATCAGCCACCGCGATGGCACCGCGACCGGCACGGTCAACCAGACCGGTACCGCCGCGTCGTGGAAGACCGTCAACAGCACGCAGTACTACTTCGCCCGCAGCAACGCGGGCAAGGTCGTCCTGGGCGACACCGGATCGTCCACCACGCGCAACATCGCCGACTCGATCCGGCTGGTGAACCCAGCCCAGATCGTCAAGAACACCGGCGAGTACAACGCCTGGCACAAGTTCCCGGTCACCGACACCGTCCAGAAGTGGCTCTCGGGCACCGCCGTCAACCACGGATTCGTGCTCCAGGCCAAGGACGACACCGCCGCCACCCTGACCGGCGGCCCCCGCTACGAGGCCGGCGACGGCTCCACGTACGGCGACGAGACGGCCAGCTTCCCGCGGCTCACCATCACCTACGGCAAGATCGGCTCCGCACTGAGCTCGCCGACGGTCGTCCACGACACCGGCCCCGAGCTGAGCTGGTCCGCGTACTCGAACAAGTCCGGCGACACGGGCCAGGACATCGTCGAGTACCAGCTGCACCGCTCCACGCAGCAGGTGTTCACACCCTCCGCCGCGACGCTGATCGCCCCGGTGGACAAGGCCACCACCGCCTACACCGACACCACCGCCACGCCGACACCACCGTCCTCGGCGGCGGAGATCAGCCGCACGTACTACTACCAGATCGCGGTGAAGACGAAGGACGGCTCGGTCATCGGGTCGCCCACCCGTGTGGTCGGCGTTCCCAAGTCCGGCCGCACGATGAAGCTGGTCCAGGGCACGGCCGGCGGAGTCACCGACACCACGTTCTCCTCCCAGCAGCCCACCACCAACCAGGACACCATCCAGTCCTTCGGCGTGGGCCAGAAGTGGCTCAGCGTCGGCAACAACTCCGGCACCTACGGAAAGACCCGCACCGCCCTGAAGTTCCCCACGGCTTCCATTCCGGCGACAGCCACCGTCCTCGAGTCCAAGCTGTACATGCGCGCGTCCAGTCCTCGGCCCCCTCGGCCGCGCCGGCTCGCGGGGTCGACCCAGCAGCGGCGCCCCTGGACGCCGCAAGGGGTGGGGCTGGGCGGACAAGCCGTACCAGGGAACTGGCTACCCCGTCCGAGTCCCGTTCCGAGGCCGTCGGCTCAAGCGGTGGAAACGCCGACACAACAGCAGTCAGGCCAAGATCCGCTGCCTGGCCGAGCAGGCCATGGCGGCCCTGAAGAGCTGGCGACTCCTACGGAAGCTCCGCTGCAGCACCAACCGCATCACCACGATCGTCCAGGCCGTACTCGCCCCCATCACGCGTCAGTGTGAGGTTGGAAAAGCTCACTCCGGCACCGCGCCCACAGCCACCACAGAAACTGACGGCCCATCAGCGAGGTCAGCAATGGGTCAGCACCAATACCCGACAGGGTTGTCTCTGATTGTCGAAGTCTGATGAAGCCCCGCAACCCAAGATCCTCTCTGACCTGCTTCGATGCAGCACTGAGGGTCCCTTCTACGCCATCGTTCTTTCGTCACGCCATCAGGCTGTAACCGCTCGTTCGACCAACGCCAGCGCCTGGTGCGGGAGTTCCCCGCGGTGCTCCGCGGCGCCATTCAGCCAGTGGACCCGCGGGTCGCGGCGAAACCATGAGTCCTGACGGCGCGCGAATCGTTTGGTGGCGCGTACGGTCTCGGCACGCGCCTCGTCCTCGGTGCACTCCTGGGCCAGTGCGCCAAGCACCTGCTGGTAGCCGAGCGCCCTGGACGCGGTCCGTCCTTCGCGCAGACCTTGCGCCTCCAGGGCGCGCACCTCGTCCACCAGTCCGGCCGTCCACATCCGGTCGACCCGCAGCGCGATGCGTTCGTCGAGTTCGGGGCGGGCCACGTCGACGCCGATCTGGACGGTGTCGTACACCGCATCGTTACCGGGGAGATTGGCGGTGAAGGGCTTGCCGGTGATCTCGATGACTTCGAGGGCCCTGACGATTCGGCGGCCGTTGCTCGGCAGGATGGCCCGGCCCGCTTCGGGATCGGCGGCCGCGAGCCGGGCGTGCAGTGCCCCGGAGCCGCACTCGACCAGTTCATCCTCCAGCCTGGCCCGTACGCCGGGGTCCGTGCCGGGGAACTCCATGGCGTCGATGGCGCCCTTCACATACAGCCCTGAGCCGCCGACCAGGACGGGGGTACGGCCCGCGGCAAGCAGCCGGTCGATCTCGGCGCGGGCCAGCCGCTGGTACTCGGCGACGCTGGCAGTCTCGGTGACGTCCCAGATGTCCAGCAGGTGGTGCGGAACGTTTCCGCGTTCGGAGAGCGTCAGCTTCGCAGTGCCGATGTCCATCCCCCGGTAGAGCTGCATGGAGTCGGCATTGACCACTTCGCCGTCGAGCTGCTGAGCAAGAAATACCCCCAGATCGGACTTTCCGGCTGCAGTGGGACCGACAACGGTGATGACCCGCGGTGCGGGAGCTGAACTTCTCACCGCCCCAGTCTCGCAAACCTCCGGCCCTCTTCCGGAACGAGTGGGGCGACCCGCTCCGAAACGGGAGCCGCCTGCCGTTCCGGCCACCTGCCCCCAACCCTGGCCCAGGGCAGGCGAGTGACGGGGTGCGACGCCCCGAGCGGCGCGGTTCTTCGCCCGGACCAGTAGAATTCGTAAGTGAATACGGGCGTTTTTTCACGGTTTGCCGTTCCCTCTCAGGGCTGCCTGATGAGGCCGTCGGCAGCGAGGTCGGAGAGGGCGCCCGACCCTAGTCCCCCAGCAGGGAAGGTGCCCGATGGGCTTCCTGGACAATTTGAAGGCCAAGCTGAGCCCCGCCAAGGACAAGGTCGGCGATCTCGCGCATCAGCACGGACACAAGATCGACCAAGGGCTCGACAAGGCCGCACGGACGGTCGACCAAAAGACCAAGGGCAAGTACAGCGACAAGATCGAGTCCGGCACGAAGAAGGCCAAGGAAGCGGTCGAGCGCCTGTCCCACAAACACGACGAGGGTGGTACCAAGCACGACGAGGGCGGTACGCCGCCGGGTACGCCGGGCGGTACGCCGCCGAGCACGCCGCCCGCTCCCTGAACATCAACTGATCAAGCACGACGGACGGCCGTGGGGCGACGACGCTGCACGGCCGTCGGCCGTATCTGCTCGGGCAGGGGTACGGACGGGGCTCAGGACCAGGTGGCGACCAGGTAGCCCACGCCGTACGGGGCGTCCTCGTACAGCAGCCGGCCGCCCAGGCCCGCCCCTTCGGCAGCGCCCGCGAGTACCTGCCAGGGCGCCCGGCCCGCCGCTTTCAGTTCGTACGCCAGTGACTCGTCCAGCGCGATCAGCGCGTCGGGGTCCGCCATGCCCAGCGCATGGGCGGCCGCCGCGTCGAACGCCTCGGCCCGGTCGTCCAGATAGCCGGGGGCCTTGAGCGTGCGGCAGGCACTGCCGTCGCCCATCACCAGCAGGGCCACCCGGTCCGCCCTGGCTGCCAGGTCCCGTCCGGCGCTCGTACAGCGAACGGTTTCGAGCGGCTCCCCCACGCCGAGCCCTTCGACCGGCGCCTGGGCCCATTGCGCGCGGGCGAGCAGCCAGGCACCGACGGCGAGCGACAGCGGAAGCGGGCGGTCCGCCACCGGCCCCTTTTCGCGCCCCAGCCGTACGCCGAGGTCGACGCCGAAGCCCTTGAAGGTGCCGGTGGCCCCCTCCGGATACGGGCCACGCCCCGCGTGGTCCGCGGGCCCGATCACGATCAGCAGATCGGGCCGGGCGGCAGCGAGCACGCCGAGTGCATCGGCGCAGGCGTCCCGCAGGACGTCGAGCTCGGGCGCGGCACCGGCGGCGACCTCGGGTACCAGCAGGGGCGGGCAGGGGCAGACAGCGGCGGCGACAAGCATGGTGGGCAGCGTACTGCTTGGGTGCGATGCGCCCGTCGGCCACCGTCGCGGTCTGCGTCCTTGCGGTGTCAGTCGCAGCCGCAGCCGGGGGCCGCAGTTGCGGGCAGCGGCGCCGGGGCGCCGATACCGGGAAGCCCGAGCATCACTCCGGCAGGCTTGGCGGCCTCGGTGGCGGTGCGCTTCTCCCAGGCGTCCCCGGCCCGGGTCCGCCGTACGCCCACCGGAACGCCCTCGGCGAGGAGGTGGTGCGGGGCCGCGTAGGTGATCTCGACGGTCACCACATCGCCCGGACGCACTTCCTCGTCCGGCTTGGTGAAGTGGACCAGGCGGTTGTCGGGGGCGCGGCCGGAGAGGCGGTGGGTGGCGCCGTCCTTGCGGCCCTCGCCCTCCGCGACCATGATCTCCAGCGTTCGGCCGACCTGCTCCTTGTTCTCCTCCCAGGAGATCTCCTCCTGGAGGGCGGACAGGCGCATGTACCGCTCCTGGACGACCTCCTTGGGGATCTGCCCCTCCATCTCGGCGGCCGGGGTTCCGGGGCGCTTGGAGTACTGGAAGGTGAAGGCGTTGGCGAAGCGCGCCTCGCGGACCGCGTGCATGGTCTGCTCGAAGTCCTCCTCGGTCTCGCCGGGGAAGCCGACGATGATGTCGGTCGAGATGGCGGCGTCCGGCATCGCGCGGCGCACCTTCTCGATGATGCCGAGGAAGCGTTCCTGCCGGTACGAGCGCCGCATCGCCTTGAGGATCGTGTCCGAGCCCGACTGCATCGGCATGTGCAGTTGGGGCATCACATTGGGTGTCTCGGCCATCGCAGCGATCACGTCGTCCGTGAAGTCGCGGGGATGCGGCGAGGTGAAACGGACCCGCTCCAGGCCCTCGATCTTCCCGCAGGCACGCAGCAGCTTGGAGAATGCCTCGCGGTCGCCGATGTCGGAGCCGTACGCGTTCACGTTCTGTCCGAGCAGGGTGATCTCCGAGACACCCTCGGCGACCAGTGCCTCGATCTCGGCGAGGATGTCGCCGGTGCGGCGGTCCTTCTCCTTGCCGCGCAGCGCCGGGACGATGCAGAAGGTGCAGGTGTTGTTGCAGCCGACGGAGATGGAGACCCACGCCGCGTAGGCGGACTCGCGGCGGGTGGGGAGCGTGGAGGGGAATGCCTCCAGGGATTCGGCGATCTCGATCTGCGCCTCTTCCTGGATACGGGCGCGCTCCAGCAGCACCGGCAGCTTGCCGATGTTGTGCGTACCGAAGACGACATCCACCCAGGGGGCCCGCTCGACGATGGTGTCGCGGTCCTTCTGCGCCAGACAGCCACCGACGGCGATCTGCATGCCGGGTCGCCTGGTCTTCATCGGGGCGAGCCGGCCGAGATTGCCGTAGAGCTTGTTGTCGGCGTTCTCCCGCACCGCGCAGGTGTTGAAGACGACCACGTCGGCGTCGCCGTCGGAGCCCTCGGCGGCACGTACGTAACCCGCGTCCTCCAGCAGCCCCGACAGCCGCTCGGAGTCATGGACGTTCATCTGGCACCCGTAGGTGCGCACCTCGTACGTCTTCAAACCGTCCACTACTCCACCAGCCACGTCGTTGCCGCTCACCCGTCCAGGGTAAGGGCTCCGATCGGGCCGCAATGATGAATACCTCTCCGGCCGGGCTCACGGCCCCTGCGTCCGGGTGCGGGGACTGTGACTCCGTGCCGCCGGGGCCCGGCCCTGGTCATCGCCCCGGCGGGCTGGCAGGATCGCCGCCATGCTCCAGGCCCTGACCCGTATCGGCCGGCGACGCACCCTCCAGGCGTGCGCCGCCCTCGTCGTCGTGCTCGGGCTGCTGCTGTGGTGGCTGCTCCCGCTCGGAGAACCGGCGCCGAGCGGCACGCTGACCTTCAGCACCGGCGTACGCAGCGGGGTCTACCAGCGCTACGGCGAGCGGCTCAAGGGGGACCTGGCCACGGATCTGCCCCAGGTGTCGATACGGCTGCAGACCAGTGAGGGCTCGCAGCAGAACATCGCGCGGGTGGCGACGGGGAAGGCCGACTTCACCATCGCCACCGCCGATGCCCTGGCCACCTATCTGCGCAGCGGCAAGCCGGGCGCCGACCGGTTGCGGGGCTGTGTGCGGCTGTACGACGACTACATCCAGCTGGTCGTGCCCCGGGACTCAAAGGTGCGGAAGGTCTCGGACCTGATCGGCAAGCGCGTCGGGGTGGGGCAGCCGGGTTCGGGCGTACGGCTGGTCGCCGACCGGCTGATGACGGCCGCCGGTCTCGATCCCGCGAACGATGTGACGCCGGTCCCCAACGGTATCGACACCATGCCGAAGCAACTGGAGAACGGCCTGCTCGATGCCTTCTTCTGGTCCGGCGGACTGCCCACCTCCGCCGTGCAGGAGCTGTCGGACCGGTTCGCGATCCGGCTGGTGCCGCTGGAGGCCCCGCTGATCAAGGAGCTTCAGGCCGTGGGCGGGTCCGCCCGCTACTACCGGTCGGCCGTGATGCCCGCCGATGCCTACCACAATGCGCAGCAGGGGCAGGCGGTGCCTACGGTGGCGGTCGCCAACGTGCTGGTGACCACGGACCGTACGGATCCGGCGATGACCGAGGCGTTCACCCGGACCGTGATCGACAGCCGGGACCGGATCGGGCGCGAGGTGCACGCGGCCCAGCTGGTGGATCTGCGTACGGCGATCTACACCGATCCGCTGCCACTGCACGAAGGGGCCAAGCGCTACTACCGCTCGGTCAAGCCCTGATCCCCGCGCTCAGCCCTGCGGTCCCCGGCGTGGCACCGACACCGTCACCCGCAGTCCGTGCGGCTCATGGGCGACGTAGCCGATGGAGCCGCCGCCCGCCACCAGGAGAGCCTGGGCGATGGAGAGGCCGAGGCCGGAACCCTTCACGTTCTGATGCCGGGCGCTGCGCCAGAAGCGGTCGCCGACGCGCTCCATCTCCTGTGCGGTGAGGCCCGGTCCGCGGTCGGCGACGACGACCGTGACGTCATCGCGACCGGAGGCGACCGTGACGAGGACCTCTTCCCCGGCAGGGGTGAATTTCAGGGCGTTGTCGATGATGGCGTCGAGGGCGCTCGACAGGGCGATGGGGTCCACCCAGGCGGTCACGGCGGATGAGCCGTCCGCCCTGAGCCGTACTCCCTTCTCCTCGGCGACCGGACGCCAGGAAGCGACGCGTTCCGCGGTGAGTGCGCCTATGTCCGTGAGCTGCAGATCGGCATCGGCGTGTTCGGCCAGCGCCAGGTCGAGCAGGTCGTCGAGAACCTGCCCGAGGCGCTTGCCCTCCGTGCGCACGGAGGCGATCTCCTCGTTGCCCTCCGGGAGTTCGAGCGCGAGGAGCTCGATCCGCAGCAGCAGCGCGGCAAGGGGGTTGCGCAACTGGTGCGAGGCGTCGGCGACGAAGGCGCGCTGCTGCTCCAGCACGTCCTCGACGTTGTCCGCCATCTCGTTGAACGAGCGGGCCAGGCGCCTCAGTTCCGGCGGCCCTCCGGAGGCCGCGACCCGGGATCTCATCCGGCCGCTGGCGATGTCGTGGGTGGCCGCGTCCAGGGTCCGTACGGGCAGCAGTACCCAGCCGGTGAGCCGGATCGCGGCGCCGACCGCCACCAGCATCGCGACCGCTTCGCCGGCCGCGATGAGCAGCCAGCCGCGCAGCGTGCGTGCGCGCATTTCGGAGGTGGGCGAGTCGATGACCACGACGGCGACGACATCGCCGTCCCGTACGACGGGTGAGGCGACGACGACCCTGCCCCGCTGCCAGGGCCAGACCTGCGGCGGATCGTGGCTGCGACGCCCCAGGAGCGCCTCCTTGAAGGCCTCTCTCCCCTCTCCCTCGAACGGGAGCTGCCAGGTGGCCGGGGCCTTGGCCATGGCGCTGTCGTCGCGGTAGAAGACACCGGCGCGGATGCCGTACACCGATGCGTAGGTGTCGAGTTCGCTCCGCAGGGTGCGGCGCCGCTCGTCGTATCCGGGGGTCCGCTCGGCGATGAACTGGGCGAGCGCGGCGAAGCGTGCCGTGTCGTCGATGCGGTCGATGACGACGCGCTGCTGCTGGGCGCCGGCCACGCTGACGGCCAGCGGGAAGCCGAGGGCGAGCAGCACGCTCGCCATGAGAACGATGAGCAGGGGAAGCAGCCGGGTGCGCACCTGGGACGTACGCCTCTACGCGGACGGGGCGACGAGGCGGTAGCCGACCCCGCGCACCGTCTCGATCAGTGCCGGCAGTCGCAGTTTGGAACGCAGGGACGCGACGTGCACTTCTAGCGTGCGCCCCGTTCCCTCCCAGCTCGTTCGCCACACCTCGCTGATGATCTGCTCCCGGCGGAAGACCACGCCGGGGCGCTGGGCGAGCAGCGCGAGCAGGTCGAACTCCTTGCGGGTGAGCTGGACTTCCGATCCGTCGACGCTGACCCGGCGGGTCGGCAGCTCGATGTGGACGTGCCCGAGGCGCAGAGCGGCGACGGGCGTGGGCACGGTGTCCTCACCCGCCGATTTGCGCCGGCTGACGGCGTGGATACGGGCGAGGAGCTCGCCGGTGTCGTACGGCTTGACCACGTAGTCGTCGGCCCCGAGATTGAGGCCGTGGATCCGCGACCGGACATCGGCGCGCGCCGTAACCATGATCACCGGAGTGGAGGTGCGCTTGCGGATCTTCCCGCACACCTCGTAGCCGTCCTGGTCGGGCAGACCGAGGTCGAGGAGCACGACACCGAAGGGCTCCGTGTCCGCGGGCAGCAGCGCCTGCAGTGCCTCCTCGCCGCTGCGCGCGTGCACGACCTGGAAGCCGTGCCGGGCGAGGATCGCGGAGAGGGCGGCCGCGACGTGGTTGTCGTCCTCGACGAGCAGCAGTCTCATGACCCCCCTTTCCGAAGGTGCGGTATCGGTTTTCCCAAGGTGCGGCACCGGTGCGTGTAGGTGCGGTTTTTTGTACGCCCCTCGTCACTTCCCCGTACCGAGGTGTTTCACGTCATGACGTACCAGGGCATCCACTCCGATGACCGGTACGTCAGTCAAGGGCCCACCCATCACATCCAGCCATCTGTTATGCACCCGGTACGCCCCGGACGCCGCGCACGTCGTCCCCTTCACGCGGAGTGTCCGGTTGCCGCCGGATCGTTATGCTCAATTTCCGCTCAGATGTAATGACGCTGGTCGCACTGCGTCACTAGGGTCCTTCCCAACCGAGGAGGACGGAGCAAGAAGCCGATGAGCGGAGTTTCAGTGACCAAGGGCGCCGAGGACGCCGCACCTGCGGCGAACGACCTTGTCGTACTGAGCAACGTCAACAAGCACTTCGGCGCGCTGCATGTGCTCCAGGACATCGACCTGACCATCGCCCGTGGCGAGGTCGTGGTCGTCATCGGGCCCTCCGGGTCCGGGAAGTCCACGCTGTGCCGCACGATCAACCGCTTGGAGACGATCGACTCGGGCGCCATATCGATCGACGGCAAGCCGCTGCCCCAGGAGGGCAGGGAGCTGGCCAGGCTGCGTGCCGATGTCGGCATGGTCTTCCAGTCGTTCAATCTCTTCGCGCACAAGACGGTGCTCGAGAACGTGATGCTGGGCCAGCTCAAGGTCCGTAGGACGGACAAGAAGGTTGCCGAGGACAAGGCCCGTTCGCTGCTGGACCGGGTGGGCGTGGCGACGCAGGCCGACAAGTACCCCGCCCAGCTCTCCGGCGGTCAGCAGCAACGCGTCGCGATCGCCCGGGCATTGGCGATGGACCCCAAGGTGATCCTCTTCGACGAGCCGACCTCCGCGCTCGACCCGGAGATGATCAACGAGGTGCTGGAGGTCATGCAGCAGCTCGCCCGGGACGGCATGACGATGGTCGTCGTCACCCATGAGATGGGCTTCGCACGCTCGGCGGCGAACCGCGTCGTCTTCATGGCGGACGGAAAGATCGTCGAAGAGGCCACGCCCGACCAGTTCTTCAGCAACCCGCGCAGTGACCGGGCCAAGGACTTCCTGTCGAAGATCCTTCACCACTGATGGAGCCTTCACCACCGGTTCCCGCACCGGCTGATCACTCACATCGCGTCAACTCTAGGGAAATTCACCATGCAGCTTCGTAAGGTCACCGCCGCCTCGGCCGCCGTGCTCGCTCTCGCCCTGACCGCCACCGCCTGTGGTTCCGACGACAAGGACGGCGGCTCGGACGGTTCGGGCGGCGGCAAGAAGATCACGATCGGCATCAAGATCGACCAGCCCGGTATCGGTCTGAAGACGCCCGACGGCAAGTACACCGGCTTCGACGTCGATGTCGCCACGTACGTCGCCAAGGAACTCGGCTACGACGCCAAGGACATCAACTTCAAGGAGACCAAGAGCGCCGACCGCGAGACGGCGATCGAGCGCGGTGACGTGAAGTTCATCGCCGCCTCCTACTCGATCAACGACGAGCGTCTGCAGAAGGTCGACTTCGCGGGTCCGTACCTGCTGGCGCACCAGGACATCCTCGTCCGCGCCGACGACGACTCGATCAAGTCCCCGGCCGATCTGAACAACAAGAAGCTGTGTTCGGTCGCCGGCTCGACCTCGGCGAAGAACGTCCATGACAAGCTGGCGCCGAAGGCTCAGCTCCAGGAGTACGGCGGTTACTCGGAGTGCCTGTCCGGTCTGGAGAACAAGGCCGTCGACGCGCTGACCACCGATGACAGCATCCTGGCCGGTTTCGCCTCGCAGCAGAACTTCCAGGGCAAGTTCAAGCTGGCCGGCTTCAAGATGAGCAACGAGAACTACGGCATCGGTCTGAAGAAGGGCGACGCCGACCTCAAGAAGAAGATCAACGACGCGCTCACCAAGATGGTCTCGGACGGTTCCTGGGAGAAGGCCGTGAAGGCCAACTTCGGTCCGGCGAACTACAAGAACGAGCAGGCTCCGAAGATCGGCAACATCGTCAAGTGAAGCAGGGCTGACCCGGCGCGCCGTCCGTGAACGGCGGCGCGCCGTGCCCTCCTACACGCGGAAGCGCGGGAGATCGTGTTCGACTTTCTTGAAGGTTACGACCTGCTTGGGGCGTTCTGGGTGACGGTGCAGCTCACCGTCTACTCCGCCCTCGGCTCCCTCATATGGGGAACGCTGCTGGCCGGCATGAAGGTCAGCCCGGTCCCCCTGATGCGCGGCTTCGCCACCTCCTACGTGAACGTGGTCCGGAACATTCCGCTGACCGTGATCATCGTGTTCTCGTCACTGGGGCTCTTCCAGACCCTGAACATCAGCCTCGGTGCCAGTGATTTCAAAGACATCAACTTCCGGCTCGCGGTACTCGCCCTGATCGCCTACACCTCCGCGTTCGTGTGCGAGGCGCTGCGCTCGGGCATCAACACGGTCCCCGTGGGCCAGGCCGAGGCGGCACGTGCCCTTGGGCTGAGCTTCACCCAGGTGCTGCGGCTGATCGTCCTCCCGCAGGCATTCCGTGCGGTCGTCAACCCGCTGTCCAATGTGCTGATCGCGCTGACGAAGAACACCACGGTCGCCGCCGCGATCGGCGTCGCCGAAGCCTCGTACCTGATGAAGGGCATGATCGAGGCAGAGGCACAACTGATCCTGATCTCCGCCGTCTTCGCGTTCGGCTTCATCGTTCTGACCCTCCCGACCGGCCTGATCCTCGGCTGGGTGAGCAAGAAGGTGGCGGTGAAGCGATGACTTCCGTCCTCTACGACGCCCAGGGACCGCGCGCCAAGCAGCGCAACATCCTGTACACGGTGCTGTTCGTGCTGTGTGCCGCGGCCGTGGTCTGGTGGGTGTACGACAGCCTCGCGGCCAAGCACCAGCTCGACTGGATCAAGTGGAAGCCCTTCTTCACCAGCTCCCAGCCCTGGGAGACGTACATCTGGCCGGGCCTCCAGAACACTCTCAAGGCCGCGTTCTTCGCCCTGATCATCGCGCTGCCGCTCGGAGCATTGTTCGGCATCGGACGGCTCTCCGACCATCGGTGGGTACGGGTGCCGGCCGGTGCGGTCGTGGAATTCTTCCGCGCCATCCCGGTGCTGATCCTGATGATCACCGCGAACGCGGCGTACTCCGAGTACACGAACATCAGCGCCGAGTCGCGTCCGCTGTACGCCGTGGTTACGGGTCTGGTCCTCTACAACGCCTCGGTGCTCGCCGAGATCGTGCGGGCCGGTATCCACTCCCTGCCGCAGGGCCAGACGGACGCCGCCAAGGCGATCGGCATGCGCAAGGGCCAGGTCATGGTGTTCGTGCTGCTGCCGCAGGCGGTGACCGCCATGCTGCCCGCGATCGTCAGCCAGCTCGTCGTGATCGTGAAGGACACCGCGCTCGGCGGCGCCGTGCTGACCTTCCCCGAGCTGCTGGCTTCGGTCCGCCCGATGAGCGCGAACTACGGCGCGAACACCATCGCCTGCTTCACCATCGTCGCGTTGATCTACATCGTCGTGAACTTTGCACTCACGTCGTTCGCGAGCTGGCTGGAACGGTGGCTCCGGCGCATGAAGAAGGGATCTGGAGCCGTGGTCGGCGCCGGACCCGGGGGCGGTCAGGAGACGATCGGTACGCCGTCGCTCGTCATCGACGACGGACGCGCCGTCTGACGGCACGTCGAAATGCGTCCCCGAGGGGCGGTGGCACATCTGCCACCGCCCCTCGCCGCGTTCCGGTGTCGCTTGACGCAAGCACCGGCAGTAGGTTGCATACGTTCTGTGATCGCGCACCGAGCCCCCGCCGCCACACCTCCTCCGCCCCCTACACCCGTTTCGCGCCTTTCGCCTGCATTGCCGGCACGCATTCGAGGAGCCACGTCGTGGACCCGGTGATCGTCGTCGGCGCCGGGCCCGTCGGCTTGGCGCTGTCGCTCGCCCTCGCGGCACAGGGCGTCCCTTCCGTCCTTCTCGACGAGGATCCGGCCAAGGACGAGACGCGTCCCGCCCGTACGGTGGTGCTTCGCGAGGACACAGCGGCCCTGGTGGAGCGGCTCGGCTGCAAAGCGCTCCGGCACGAGGGCATGCGGTGGTCCGGCTGGCGGTCCATGCGGCGCAGGCAGCTGGTGCGTGAGCTGCCGCTCGGCGAGGACTCCCCCGACAGCGAGCCGTTGCCGGCCCCCATCCATCTGCCGCAGCACGTCCTGACTCGTGGGCTGCGGGACGCGGTGGCCGCACAGGAGCTGGTGCAGGTGGCTCCGTACGGCCGGATCGACACGCTGGAGCAGGACCCGGCCGGGGTCACGGTGCACACCAGGGAGCCGAACTCGACCTGGTGGCGCGGAAGTTATCTGGTGGGCTGCGACGGCGCCAGGTCCACCGTACGCAAGCTCCTCGACATCCGTTTCCCCGGGCGTACGGCGGTGGAGCGGCATGCCGTCGCCGCGCTGCGCACCGAACTTCCCTGGCCCGGGCAGGCCGTGCTGCACCGGCTGCCGCCATGGCGCACCGGCGGCGCAGAGGTGACCGCGCGGCCACTGCCGGACGGCGCCTGGCGGCTGGACTGGCTGCTTCCCCCGCGTGGCGAGCTCGTCACCCCGGACGCCCTGATCACCCGGGTCCGGGACACCCTGGCGGGCTGGTGCGGCGAGACACCTCCGTACGAACTGCTGGACACAGGTGTGTACACGCTGCACCACCGACTCGCCCTGCGCTGGCGGGTCGACCGGGCCTTCCTGGCCGGGGATGCTGCCCATCTGCTGGGCGCGCTGGGCACCCAGGGGCTCGACGAGGGGCTGCGGGATGCCGAGAACCTGGCCTGGAAGCTGGCCCAGGCCTGGCATCACGGCGCCTCCGACGTACTGCTCGACAGCTACCAGGCGGAGCGCCGGGCCGCGGTCGCCGCACGGCTGCGCGCCGCGGACCAGTCGCTGCCGATACTGCGCGGCGGCGGAGGTCTGCGGACCCTGGTACCGGGGAGCGCACGGGGGCACGATTCACTGCTCACCGACGGACATCTGGGGTGCGGCCCCCTCGGTGCGCCCCCCTCGTACTCGCACTCGCCCCTTGCGCCCGCACGCGCCGAGGCGCACACATCTGTGGGTACGCCCCCGGGTGCGCCGGTCACCGATGTACGGGTGACGGCACCCGACGGCACGACCGTGCGGCTGCGCGAGCGGCTGGGGCAGGGGCATCTGCTGGTGGTCCTGGTGGCTCCCGGAACCGGGGTGTGGGACCGGCGGCACTGGATGACCGCGGGCGTCATGCCCCGCCTCGTCGCGGCTGTCGACGCGCTGCCGGTGAAGGGCGAGTTGCTGGTGACCGAGAGCTATCCGGGGGCGTCGGCGCACACCGTGCTGCTGATCAGGCCGGACGGTCACCTGGTGGCATCGTTCGGCGGGGTACGGCCCCGGGAGCTCTTCGCGGCGGCGGACGCGACGCGCGGCGGCGCGGCACGCGCCTCCGTACGCTCCGACCTGACAGCGGACATCAATTGACCATCGCAGGCGCACATGGTGTACTCCGAATCGTGACCGACACCGATGTGCGCCTGTGGCGGAGGGTCCATATGGACCTCGTCCGCTATGCGGGCTGCGTGTGTCGCCCGTCCTGCTGAATCGTCTCCCCTGCCGCGCCGTGCGCTCTGTCGTGCGGCCGTGCATTCCTGCGAACCCTCAGGACGGTCTCTGTGTCTGCCCCTTCGTCACACTCTGTACGCATATCCTCCTCCACCGCCGACGGTGCTGCCGGTCCCTCGGCCGCGGAGTTGCTCGATTTCGTCCGCCGTGTCGCCGCCGACGCCGAGATCGTCGCCTCGCTCCCTCTCGATCCCGAGGGCCGCACCTGGGTCCAGCTGGAAGGGCCGGGCGGCAGTGAGGCGTGGCTGATCGGCTGGCCGCCGGGTACCGGCACCGGCTGGCACGACCACGCCGACTCGATCGGCGCCTTCACCACCGCAGTCGGCACCCTCAAGGAGCTGTCGCTCGCCGCCCGGCTGCCCACCGACGGCTGGAAGACCCTCGAACTCGCCGAGGGCATCGACCGTTCCCGGCAGTTGGCCACCGGCCAGGGCAGGGCATTCGGCCGCCACCACGTCCACGAGGTGCTGAACGAGTCCGGCACGCAGCACGCCGTCTCCGTCCATGCGTACTTCCCACCGCTGCCGCAGATCCGGCGCTACAGCCGTACCGGTGCGGTGCTCCGTCTCGAGCAGGTCGAGCAGCCCGAGGACTGGCAGTGAGCGACAGCCGTCGGGGTGGTACGGAACCGGTCGGGATCGACGAACTGCTGGAACGGGTCCGGGCCGGGTTCGTCCGGGTCGGCCCGCAGGAGGCGGTCGCCGCCGCTGCGGACGGGGCGCTGCTCGTGGACATCCGCTATGCGGAGCTGCGGGAACGGGACGGACTGATTCCGGGGGCGCTGGTCGTCGAGCGCAACGAGCTGGAGTGGCGGCTCGACCCGCAGGGAAGCCATCGGGCCCCGGAGGCGGTGAGCCACGATCTCCACATCGTGGTGGTCTGCAACGAGGGCTATGCGTCGAGCCTCGCCGTCGCGTCCCTGCGGCAGTTGGGGCTGCACCGGGCGACCGATCTCATCGGCGGGTTCCAGGCGTGGCGTGCGGCAGGACTCCCGGTCGAGGCCTGACGGACGGCGCTGGGACGGGGCAGGAACGATAGCGCCCGGCGGAGGACGGCGTCGGCGCGGAGCCGGGCGGGGCGTCCCCTCCGGAGGACGCCGACGCCGGATCCCGTCGGAGGTTCACTGCCTTGACGTGGCTACCTCCACCGGGCGGGCCCTGAGCGCCAGTCGGCCGGGCAGCGCCGTGGCGGTCAGTGCCAGCAGCGCGGCGGCGCCCACCACTGTCGCGTACACCAGCGGCAGAACCGCGGGCGCCGCACTGCCGGTCATGCCGATGCTGAAGGCGGTCAGTACAGCCAGTGCGATACCGCTGCCGAGGGCAGCGGCGATCAGCAGGACCGACAGGGCCTCGATGCGGAGCATCCTGAGGACCTGACGCCGGGTCGCGCCGGCCAGCCTGAGCATGGCGAACTCCCTGATGCGCTCGGACACGGACATGGCAAGGGTGTTGACGACCGCGATGGCGGTGAAGGCCAGGACCAGGCCCATGGCGAGATGGTTGACCGCCGCATTCTCCTGCTGTCGGTCCGCCTGGAGCCGGTCGGCTGTCGCCGGGGCGAGTACGGAGACGCCGGGGAACTGCTTGAGGGCGGCGGCAAGTTCGTCACGGCCGCTGTCCCCGGCGACCAGGACCGTGGCGGCAAGAGGGTTGTCCATGTGGCGGGCGAGCAGCTCATGGGGCAGGGTCAGGTCACCGAAGCCCAGGCCCCGGCTGTAGACGGCGGCAACGGTGAGGGTGGCGGGGGTGCCGTCGCCGAGGTGGAGTTTCAACTTGCTGCCGGGGTGGAGGCCGAGCCGGTCGGCAGCAAGTTCACTGATCGCGACGGTGCCGGGGCCGGTGGTGAACTCGGTGAGCGATCCGCTCGTCACGTCAGGGTCCCAGGTGCGGGCGAGTCCGGCCTGGGTGACGCCCTGGGCCGGGTACTTGTCGAGGCCGACGCGCACGGTGGTCCGTACGACCTCGGTGGCAGCCGTGACACCCGGCATCCTACGGATGGTCTCGGCGGCTGCGGACGGGACACCTGGCCCTTGTGCGGCCAGTACCCAGGTGGCGCGGACGCCGTCGTGGGCCTGGGCACGGGCGGCGTCGCCGAGCGTCGGCTGAACGAAGAGAACCGTGCAGGTCATCCCGATGAGCAGGGTGAGCGGGGTGACGACGGAGGCCATCCGGGTGGAGTTCCCGCGGATGTTCGCGGTCGCGAGCGGTCCCCCGGAACCTGCCAGTCGAAGTGGTCCCGCGAGCAGTACAGAAGCCAGTCGTACGAGGAACGGGCCCAGCAGTGACACGGCCGTGGCCGACACGACGACGGCCAGGAACGTGACAGGGGTCGCGGCGGCCTCGGTACGCAGGACGCTCAGTACGGCGATGAGAGCGGCGGCGCCCGCGAGCAGCACGAGACCCGCGATGATCCGGCCGCGGGCCGGGCCGCGCTCGACCGTGGACTCGGCCATGGCCTCGGCGGGACGGATACCGGCGATACGGCGGCCGGAGATCCTCGCCGCCGCCCAGGCGCCGAGGAGAGTGACGGCCAGGGCTGCGCAGGCCGGGAAGATACCTGCGGTGTGTTCCAGGGTCGCCGGGATCACATTCATGTCGATGAATCGACTGCGCAGCCAGTCGGCGAGAGGCAGTCCGGCGAGCGCTCCGAGGGCACCGGAAACGAATCCGACGGCCAGGGCCTCACGGCCGAGGAGGCGGCGGACCTGACGCGGGGTGGCAGCGATGGCGCGGAGCAGGGCCAGTTCGCGGTGGCGCTGCTGGATGGAGAGCGCGAAGGTGCCGACGACGACGAGGATCGCGACCAGGAGGGACGTACCACCCATGGCGCCGCCCATGGACACCAGCTTGATACGGGCTCCCGCGGCGTCCAGGAACTCGACGGGCCCGCGGTCGTCGCCGATGGCGACCTGCGCGGTGGTGCCCTTGAGCGCCTGTTCGACCTGCTGCTTCAGCCGGTTGAGGTCGGTGCCCGGCGCGGGCATCACGCCGAGGGCGCTGATCCGGCCGGGGCGGGCGGCAAGTCGCTCGGCCTCGGCGGTGGAGAAGAAGAGCGAGGACTGCTGCCGGAGATCGCCCCGGCCGGCCGGGGCCGCAATGCCACTGATGCGGTACGGGCGGGGGGTGCTGGTGGACTGGACGACGAGCCGGTCCCCGGGCTTCAGACCCTTCTGTTCGGCGAGGCCGCGGTCGATCACCACGTCGTCCTCGGAGGCGGGGGCGCGGCCTGAGACGAGAGCGAAGGGGGTGAGTGGGGCGGAGGCCCACGAGTGCCCGTACGAAGGGTGAGCAGCGGACTGGGGCGCGGACCGAGTCACGGGCTGGGCCAGGAAGGTCAGCTCGGGAACGACCTTCCGTACGCCTTCCAGGTTGCTGATCCGGTCAGCGATGGCCGCGGGCAGCCAGGCGCGCTCGGCGACCGGCTTCGCCTTGTGTTTGACCTTGGTCTTTCCGTTGCCCTTGTGCTTGACGGTGGTGCGGTGGACGTTCTGGTCGGCGGAGACCACGAGCGGCGCGGCGGCATAGCGTTCGGTGGTGATCCTTCCGCGCAGGCCGGTCTCCAACAGCGTGCCGCAGGCGGTGATGAGGGCGGCGGCACACATGAGGGCCAGGAAGGCACCGAGGAAACCTCCCTTACGGTCCCGGATCGTCTGCAGGGCATAGCGCAGCATCATGGTGCGTCCGTCTCTTTTCTGTTGTTGTCCGCCGGGGTCGCGGCCGGGTCCGGGATCCAGGTCGGGTCCGGGGCCGGGTCGCTTCCGCGTCGGAGCTGCTCGAAGAGGGCAAGGCCGGCGCGTAGGGCCAGTGCACGCGGGTGGTAGCCGGTGGCGTGCACGGCGTTCGTGTCGTGCACGGCTGCCATGGGTGGCTTCTCTGCCATGCGTCACAGAGTGCTCTGTGCACAGATGTCCGGGCACTGGAGCGCGCCTGCGTCTTCGTGCGGGGGCTACCCCCCCGCACGCCGTTCGCCGGTCCCCCGTTTCCGCGCCGACACACCCGGACGCCACGCTCCGGTGGAGCAATCCCCGTACCCGACAGACATTCACCTCAACGCCAAGGACCGACGTGACGGAGACCTCGCACCCATGCCGACCCCCACCCTCACCCCCGACCAGCTCGACGCTCAGGCCGCACGCCTCCATGACACCGAGGCATGGCAACAGATCGTCTCCGGCTGGGACCTCACCACCCCCGAACCCGTACTCCCCTCCTCCACCGGCACCGCGGAACAACTGCCGGTCGGCCACCCGGCCGACTGGCGTGACCTGCTGTCCGTACCGGTCGACCAGCTCGTCGCCGACTCCGTCCGTGCCCTGCCGGCGACGGCGCCGCGCGAACGGCCCCTCCCCGGGCGCCTGGGTGCGATCCTCCCCGACCGGCTCCACTCCTGGCGGCGCATCGGTCAGCCCGAGGTGCGTCCCTCCACTCATCTCGCCTACGCACGGCGGATCCTGACCGAGTGGGGCTGGCAGAACACCCCGTACCGGTTGCGCAACGCCCGCGGCGCGCGCTGCATCTGCGGCGCTCTCATCACCGCACACCGCCTGGGCTACGGCTCCCGCGACACCGTGGACCGGGCGGGCGCCTGGCTCGTCGCCGAGCTCCGCTCCCAGGGCTGGAGCGGGCTGATCGGACCCTGGAACAGGCACCCCGGCCGCACCGCCGCAGATGCGCTCGCCCTGATCGACGCCACCATCGGCCGCGCCGCTCGCGCCGGGCAGTAATCACCACAGTCGCCCCCCAGTACGGGCCCGGTCAGAAGGACTCGTCCAGGCCTTCCGTGTCCTCTCCCTCTGCTTCCAGCGCCTGCCGCACCACGCGCAGGGCCATACCTTCCCCGTACCCCTTGCGGGCGAGCATGCCTGCTAGGCGGCGCAGCCGCTTGTCGCGGTCGAGGCCGCGAGTGGAGCGCAGCTTGCGCGCGACCAGCTCTCGGGCTGTCGCCTCCTCCTGCTCGGAGTCGAGCTGCCCGACGGCCTCGTCGATCACGGCGGAATCCACCCCCTTGGTGCGCAGCTCACGGACGAGAGCGCGGCGGGCCAGCCCTCGGCCGTGGTGCCGGGACTCCACCCAGGCGTCCGCGAACGCGGCATCGTCGATCAACCCGACATCCTCGAAGCGCGACAGCACTTCTTCGGCCGCCTCGTCCGGGATCTCCCGCTTGCGCAGGGCATCCGCAAGCTGCTTTCGGGTGCGCGGGGTCCCGGTGAGCAGCCGCAGACAGATGTTGCGCGCCTGCTCGACCGGGTCTCGCGGCTCCCCCTTCTCGGCCCTCGACGAGGAAGGGGAGCCGCTGCTCCTGGAGCGGGAGCGGGCACCACGCCCCGCCCCCTCACCGAATCCGGCGCCCGAGCCGGTGCCGTGGCCGGCCTCCGGCTCGTACGCGCCCTCGGACTCGGCCGTGTGTCCGGCGGCGAATTCGGGGCCGGGACCGGCGCCATGGTCAGTGGCGCTGACCGGCCACTCCGTACGACGCGTCACGGTCTAGCTCTTGGCCGCCGCAGTCTTGGCCGGCTTGGCCTTGCCGGCCGGAGCGGGCACCGACTTCGCGCTGTCGGCCGAAGCCGCGGCGCCGCCCGCCGCATCCGCACCGGGCTCAGCGGCGTTGGCATCGGGCCTGACACCGACGCCCAGCTTCTCAAGGATCTTCTTCTCGATCTCATTGGCGAGATCGGGGTTGTCCTTGAGGAAGTTACGGGCGTTCTCCTTGCCCTGGCCGAGCTGGTCGCCCTCGTACGTGTACCAGGCGCCCGCCTTTCGGACGAAGCCGTGCTCCACGCCCATGTCGATCAGACCGCCCTCGCGGCTGATGCCCTGGCCGTAGAGGATGTCGAACTCGGCCTGCTTGAAGGGCGGCGCGACCTTGTTCTTCACGACCTTGACGCGGGTGCGGTTACCGACGGCGTCGGTACCGTCCTTCAGCGTCTCGATCCGGCGGATGTCGAGGCGCACGGAGGCGTAGAACTTGAGCGCCCGGCCACCGGTCGTGGTCTCCGGCGAGCCGAACATCACACCGATCTTCTCGCGGAGCTGGTTGATGAAGATCGCGGTGGTCTTGGACTGGTTGAGCGCGCTGGTGATCTTGCGGAGTGCCTGGCTCATCAGTCGGGCCTGCAGACCCACGTGCGAGTCGCCCATCTCGCCCTCGATCTCCGCACGCGGCACGAGCGCCGCGACGGAGTCGATGACGATCAGGTCGAGGGCGCCGGAGCGGACCAGCATGTCCACGATTTCGAGGGCCTGCTCACCGTTGTCCGGCTGGGACAGGATGAGGCTGTCGATGTCGACGCCGAGCTTCTTCGCATACTCGGGGTCGAGGGCGTGCTCCGCGTCGATGAAAGCCACCGAGCCGCCGAGCTTCTGCGCATTCGCCACCGCGTGCAGCGTCAGCGTCGTCTTACCGGAGGACTCCGGTCCGTACACCTCCACCACACGGCCGCGCGGCAGGCCGCCGACGCCGAGGGCCACGTCGAGGGCAGTCGACCCGGTGGGGATCACCTCGATGGGCTCGTTCGGCCGCTCACCGAGGCGCATCACCGCGCCCTTGCCGAATTGCCGTTCAATCTGTGCGAGTGCGGCGTCCAGCGCCTTCTCGCGGTCGGTTCCTGCCATGGGTTCCACCCGATTTGCTTGAGTCGATCGCTTCACGTCAAAGACGCTAACCCCTGCCACTGACAATGGGCCTCGACGTCCTCCCGGCCTGTGGACAACTCCACGGTCGGGCCCGGGAAAACCCGGCCGGAATCCCATGAGAATGGATGTTCGATTTTGGTGTCAAGCACACCGCGCCGGACCGAACTGCCCCCAGCGTAGCGCCCTAGCACTCCACCTTCGGGAGAGTCAAGATCAGCGATCGACGCCATACTAAATTCCCGGCAGGTGGGGACAGAACCGACAGGAAAAGTAGCTCTGGTGGCCGGGGCGACGCGGGGTGCGGGCCGCAGCATCGCCGTCCAGCTGGGTGCGACCGGAGGAACCGTCTACGTCACGGGGCGGACGAGCGGGTCGCAGCGCTCGGAGATGAACCGCCCCGAGACGGTCGAGGAGACAGCGGCTCTCGTGGACGAGGCCGGCGGCCGCGGAATCCCGGTCCGGGTGGACCATCTGATGCCCGAGGAGGTCGGCGAGCTCGTGGCCCGCATCCGAAGAGAACGGGGCTGTCTGCATGTTCTCGCGAACGACATCTGGAGAGCGGAGACCGAGTGGTACAAGTCGGTCTGGGAATCCTCCCTGGAAACGCGGCTGCACACCCTGCGCCTGGCCGTGGACACCCACGCCATCACCAGTCATTGCGCGCTCCCGCTCCTCATCGAGACGCCGGGAGGACTGGTCGTCGAGGTGACGGACGGAACCGATGAGTACAACGCCGCCAACTACCGGGGTTCCTTCTTCTACGACTTCTTCTACGACCTGGCCAAGGCGTCGGTGAACCGGATGGCGTTCGCGCTGGCGCACGAGCTGGAACCCCGTGGCGCGACCGCCGTATCCCTCACGCCCGGCCGGCTGCGGTCCGAAGCCATGCTGGAGGCCCACGGCGTCACCGAGGCGAACTGGCGTGACGCGATCGCGCGCTCGCCCCATTTCGCCATCTCCGAGAGCCCGGCGTTCGTCGGCCGGGCGGTGGCCGCGCTCGCGCAGGACCCCCAGGTGCCGCGCTGGAACGGCAAGTCGCTGTCCAGCGGGCAGTTGGCGAAGGTCTACGGCTTCACCGCCCCCGACGGCAGTCGGCCCGATGCCTGGAGATATGTCACCGAGGTCCAGGACCCGGGCCGGCCGACGCAACGGACTGTCGATGAGACGAGCCCCCACCACCGAGCCGGTCAGGCACGTTCCGGATGCTCCCCGGCCCCGTCCTGTCCGCCCCGGCTCTCATTGCTCTCGGCGGTCTGCCAGGACCGGCGCAGCCGCGTGAGCACCGGCTCACCACGTTGCTGGTGGCGGCCGTGCACCCGCGGGTCGTCCGTCACGTCGTACCGCTTCACATAGGCGCCGAGGAACGCCTGGAGCGTGGCGACGGCCGGGATTGCGATCAGCGCACCCACGGCACCCATCAACGCCGTGCCGGCGATGACGGATCCGAAGGCGACCGCCGGATGGATGTCGACGGTCTTGGAGGTGAGCTTGGGCTGCAGCGCGTAGTTCTCGAACTGCTGGTAGACCACGACGAATCCGAGCACCCACAGCGCGTACCAGGGGTCGACGGTGAACGCGATCAGCATGGGCAGGGCGCCTGCCAGATACGTACCGATCGTGGGGATGAACTGGGAGACCAGTCCGACCCAGATGGCGAGCGCGGGCGCGTACGGAACACCGAGGATCACCAGCAGGATGTAGTGCGCGATGCCGGAGATGAGTGCCATCAGGCCGCGCGAGTAGAGGTAGCCGCCGGTCTTGTCGACCGCGATCTCCCAGGCCCGCAGGACCTCGGCCTGCTTGGCGGGTGGCAGTACGGAGCACAGGGCGCGCCGCAGCCTGGGGCCGTCGGCGGCGAAGTAGAACGAGAACAGGAAGATCGTCAGAAGACGGAACAGCCCGCCGAGCACGGTGGTGGAGATGTCGAGCACTCCGGTCGCGCTGTTCTGGACGTACTTCTGCATCCAGTCGGAGTGCAGCACGCTGTCCTGGACCTCGACCCGGGAGAGCTCGGTGTGGAAGCTCTGGTTGACCCAGTTGATCACCGAGTCCAGATACTTCGGGAACTCCTCGACCATGTCGACGATCTGGCCCGCGAGCATCGAGCCGAGCAGCACGACGAAACCGGCCGCAGCTATCAGCACGACGAGGAAGACCAGGAAAGTGGCGAGGCCGCGGCGCATGCCGCGCGACGACATCCGGCTCACCGCGGGCTCGATGGCGAGCGCCAGGAAGAACGCGATCAGAACATTGATCAGCAGCCCGATGAGCTGGTCGAACGCCCAGCTGCCGAGCTGGAAACAGGCGTAGAGCGCCAGGGCGAGCACCATGGCACGCGGCAGCCACGCCGGCATACGGGCAGGCCCGTAGCCGGACGGCGGGACCGGCGGGGCGGGCTGGGTGAGAGGCGTCTGGGTCTGGGCTGTCTCGTCTGTCGGTGACACGGCTCCAGTCTCGCCTACGGCTGTGACAAACAGTCGCCCGCCCCGGACAACATCACAGGTCCGGCCGTTGACGAGCCGGCGATCAGCGCTTGTCGGCGGGGATGCCGACCGCGGTACAGACACCGCGCCAGACATCCTTGGCGTCCCAGCCCGCGGCCAGCGCCTGGTGCACCGTCTGCCCGCCGAGCTCGGCCATCACATGATCGCGCGCGAAGGAATCGGCGTATCCCGCGCCGAAGTGGTCCGCCATCCGTTCCCAGAAAATCGTCAACCGCATGACCCCAGTATCCCGCTCCTGAGAGTGCAGCCAGGCCGCTAGGTCCTGCCGAGAGCGCTTACCGCCCTACGGTCGGTCCATGGCTGGAACCGGAGCAAGTCCCCTCAACCGTGCCGAGCAGTTCATTTGGCTCACGGCCCGTGTCCTAGAACAGCGGCGGTTCGCCCATCACTTCCTGAAAGGAAGTGCGGAGGCTGTGGAGACCGCACTCGCCGCCTATCTGAATGAGGACGGCGGGTACGGGCACGCACTCGAACCCGATCTGCGTGGCCCCGTCAGTCAGCCACTGCACACCGCGCACGCACTCAACGTCCTTGACTCCATCGGCCGCTGCAGTGGGCTGCGGGTGGAGCGGATCTGCCGCTTCCTGACCGAGGTGTCCACCAGGGAGGGGGCACTGCCCGCTCTCCTGCCGTCGCAGCGCGGCTATCCGGCCGCACCGTTCATCCCGATCGTCGACGACCCGCCCGCGGAACTGTTGACCACCGGACCCGTCGTCGGGC
Organism: Streptomyces sp. NPDC058239; assembly: GCF_042882185.1. Lineage (NCBI taxonomy): Bacteria > Bacillati > Actinomycetota > Actinomycetes > Kitasatosporales > Streptomycetaceae > Streptomyces > Streptomyces sp. NPDC058239. The sequence continues at coordinate 31,450 of NZ_JBHVWS010000034.1, read as the reverse complement.
TCCTGCACCGCAATGCGGTGTGGCATGCCTGGCTGTTCCGGGCCACCGATTTCTGCTGGGCGGCAGTCGACGCTCTGGACCGGTCGCATCCGTACGAGATCGAGGCGGCGCTCGCCTTTCTGGACGGCGCTCCGGACCGGGCCCGTGCGGAGGCGGCGGCCGACCGGCTCGGGCGGCTGGTGCGGGAACAGCGGCTCGCCGTGCTGGATCCGGAGAGGAGAGCGGAGTACCCGGTGGCAGCCGGATACGCACCGGGCGAGCATCACTTCCCGTACGACTACGCCCGTACACCCGATTCGCTCGCCCGCCGCTGGTTCACCGACGAGGAACTGGCCCGCTCGCTCGACCATCTTGCGGCCGAGCAGCAGGCGGACGGCGGCTGGCCGGTGAACTGGCGGCAGTGGGCGCCTGGGACGGCTCTGGAGGGACGGCCCATCATGACGCTCAAGGCGCTCCTGACACTGCGGGCCCATGGGCGCAGCCTCGACTGAGACCGGGCGGGCAGGGCGGCTCAGCGGGCTCGTAGCCCGGCCCCGTGCACCCGGGTCGTGTCGTCGTGCATGTGCCGTGTCGGTCAGCCTGCTGCGGACACGCCGTCGGCCCCGGCAGCGGTGTCGCGCAGCAACAGGGCCGCGATGGCCAGCGCGGCGCCACGTGGCGACGACGGATCGAGTCCGGTCAGCTCGGTGAGCTTGGCCAGCCGGTTGTCGACGGTGTTGGGATGCAGCCCCAACAGTGCCGCGGTGAGGCGCCTGTCCTGGTTCTGTGCCAGGTGCGTACGGAGGGTCTGCAGCAGTTCCGGGCGGCCCGCGACAGGGTCCAGCAGGGCGGCGATGCGGTGGCTGCTGGGGCCGGGGCGCGACAGATGGAATTCGAGGAGTACGTCGTCGAGGCTGTGCAGCCCGGGCGGCAGCCCGCACGTGCGGGCGACCCGGAGGATCTCCACGGCCGTCCGCGACGCCTCGGGGACCGCCTCGGGTGCCGCTGCCGGGACGGCGGCGATCCGGACTTCGGCCCCGCAGGCACGGGTCAGACGCTCGGCCAGGTCGCCGGGGGGCTCGCAGCCCTGCGGTACGACGGCCCGTCCGGTTCCCGCGTCGAAGAGGAAGAGCAGTTCCGTGCCGAAACCCTGGTCGAGCACGGTCTGGATGCGACGCATCCGACGCCGTACGGTCACCGCGCTCCCCAGCACCGAACCGCCCGATTCCGGATCGGCGTCGGCCTGGGGTTCCAGGACGACGGCGAGTACGAGCGCGGGCCCGTCGAGGCCGAGCTGCTCGAGCAAGGCACGGCCGGGTTCCAGCGTCCCGTCGAGAAAACCGCGTACCAGGGAGCGGCGCTGCTCACGCTGTTCCGCTTCCAGCGCGGATCGCTCGTCCATATAGGTCTCGGCCACTGCGCCGAGCAGAGAGTGGTGCGACTGGAGCAGCAGATCGACCAGTTCGACGAGCGCACCTTCCTCACCCGGCTCGGCGGTCTCACGCAGCGACTGCCACAGGACGTACATGCCGAGCGCGTGACTGCGCAGCAGCAGATGCAGCGGCATCCCTTCCTCGGCACGCTGCGCCGCCCGTTCGCGGAAGAGGCGGAGCCCGCCGGGCCCGGGGTGTGGTTCCGTGGCGCGGCGAAGGAAGAGACGCACGCCGTGCCGGATGGTCGCGGCGATCTCCAGGTCCTTCACGTCGTCCGGGAGTCCGGCGTATCCGGGGAGCTGCTCGAAGGACTGGCGGGTCATGCGCCGCGCCAGCTCATTCACCTTGGGCTCGCAGCGCAGGGCGAGGACCCTGGCCCCGTCGGACAGTGGCATGGCGGCGCTCCCTCTCCCCCGGCGGTCCTTGTGATGCGTCACAGTACGCAGCTCATCGAGGTGTGACGAGGACGGGTGTCGCAGATCACTACTTGGGCCGACACTCAGGTTCCGGGCGATCCGCCGTACAGCACCGAAGGAGCCGCAGGTATGACCGAGCACAAGTCGACGGACTATCTCAGCTACATCGACCGGGTGTGGCAGGGGGAGGACACACTCCTGGCACATCTGTCCGGGGCGTACTCGGGCGCGGAGCTGGTGACCGTGCGCGAGCGGGTCGGTTTCCTGCCCGCCTTCGCCAATGTGGCGGTGTTCGACACCGGCGACGGGCTGGTGCTGGTGGACTCCGGCGACATCCGCACGGCGCGTCCTCTGCACGAGGCGGTGCGCGCCTTCAGTGAACAGCCGGTCAGTACCGTCGTCTATACGCACGGCCATGTCGACCATGTCTTCGGTGTCGCGCCGTTCGACGCGCAGGCGGACAGCGAGGGGCGTACACGGCCCGAGGTGATCGCGCACGAGGCGGTCACGGCCCGCTTCGACCGATACATCAGCACGGCGGGCTACAACTCCTGGATCAACCGCAGGCAGTTCGGCGTACCGTCGCTGGACTGGCCGTCCACCTACCGCTACCCCGACACCACCTACCGCGACCGGATGACCGCCGAGCGCGGTGATCTGACCTTCGAGCTGGTGCATGCCAAGGGTGAGACGGACGACAGCACCTATGTGTGGGTTCCCGAACTCAAGACGCTGTGCACCGGTGACCTCTTCATCTGGAACTCCCCGAACGCGGGCAACCCCCAGAAGGTGCAGCGGTACCCGGAGGACTGGGCGCGGGCGCTGCGCGCCATGCAGGATCTCGGCGCCGAACTGCTGCTCCCCGGCCACGGCGTGCCGATCGTCGGCAGGGAGCGCGTGAACCGGGCGCTCGACGACACTGCGCGGCTCCTGGAGTCGCTCTGTGAGCAGACCAGGGCCTTGATGAACGCGGGTCACCGCCTCGATGCCGTGCTGCACGGCGTACAGGTGCCGCAGGAGCTGCTGGAGAAGCCCTATCTGCATCCCGCCTACGACGAGCCGGAGTTCGTCGTACGCAACCTGTGGCGGCTCTGGGGCGGTTGGTACGACCAGAACCCGGCCCACCTCAAGCCGGCCCCGGACGCCGCGGTCGCCACCGAGTTCGCGGACGCAGCGGGCGGCGCTTCCGTACTGGCTCAGCGGGCGCTGAAGCTGCTGGAGAAGGGTGAGCCGAGGCTCGCCTCGCATCTGGCGGAGACCGCCGCGCTGGCGGCCCCTGCCGATGTGGAAGTGGCCCGGATACGTGCGCGGGTGTACGCGCAGCGGGCAAGGTCCGAGACATCGACCATGGCCCGCGGGGTGTTCAACTGGGCGGCCGCGGAGTCGGCGGCGGTGGCCGAGGGGACCGATCTGGAGACCGAGCTGACGCGCTCCCCGGAAGGCCGGAAGCGGGCCGCCGGAATGATCAGTGTCGGAGTCGCGGACGAGGACGAGTGCGGCTGCGGCGGGGCGCCCGGGGAGGACGGGTGACCGTGGATCGGCTCCGGACGGGAGACGGGGCAGCCGCGGAGGAGCAGGTGTGCAAGGGCGCCTGGGGCACCACCTGGCTGCTGCTCACCTTCATGCTGGTGAACTTCGCCGACAAGACCGTCATGGGCCTGGCCGCCGACCCCATCCGCGACGAGCTGGGACTGACTCGGGGTGAGTTCGGCACGGCGCAGTCCTCGTTCTTCGCCCTGTTCAGCCTGGCCGCGCTGGGGGTGTCGTTCCTGACCCGTCGTGTCCGCACCACCGTGCTGCTGCTCGGGATGGCGTTGCTGTGGTCGGTGGCGCAGCTGCCGATGCTGCTCGGCGCCGCCGGGTTCGGGACGCTGATCGCGACCCGGGTGCTGCTCGGGGCTGCCGAGGGGCCTGCGGCGCCGGTGGCGGTGCACCATCTGCACGGCTGGTTCGGGCAGAAGGAACGGATGCTGCCGACCGCCGTGCTGATGGTCGGTGCGGCGGGCGGAGTGGCGCTCTCGGCTCCGCTGCTGACCGTGGTGATCGATGTGTGGGGATGGCGCTGGGCCTTCGGCGCCGTGGGGCTGGCCGGCCTGGGGTGGGCGGTGTGCTGGTGCGTTCGGGGCGGGGAAGGGCCGCTCGCGCCTCCTTTGGGAAGGGGCCCGTCCGCCGTCTCCGGCGGGGCCGGTCCGTCCGTTCCGTATCGCAGGCTGCTGCTCTCCGGCACCTGGCTGACTGCTGCCTTCGGGGCGTTCGCCGCCTACTGGATGCTCTCGGCGGGTCTGACCTGGGCGCCGGACTATCTGCACGAGGTGTCGGGGCTGACGCTGAAGCAGTCGGGGGCGGTGGTGACCGCAACGGCCGTCGGTAACGCCGTGGTGCTGCTGGGGCATGGGCTGCTGGCACGGCGGACGGCCCGGAACCGGACCGCGCCAAGGCTTCCCGTCGGGCTCGGCGGCGGTCTCCTGATGTGTGTGGCCGCCCTGTCGATCGCGGTGTTCACCGAGGTCGATTCGGTGGGCGCGAAGATCGCTCTGATGGTCGGGCCGATGGCGCTCACGAATGTGATCCTCACCGCCTCGCAGACGGCCGTCGCCCGCATCGCACCGGCCGGGCAGCGCGGGGTGGCGCTGGGCGCGCTGGCCTTCGTCTATGCGCTCGCCGGGATTCTGTCGCCGCTCGTCACGGGCCGGATGGTGGATGCGGCGGCCTCCGTGCCCACGGGCTACCACTCGGCGTATCTACTGATGGCGGGGCTGGTGGCGGTGGCTGGTGTGCTCGCTGTCTGCTTCCTCCGGCCGGAGAAGGATGCGGCACGGCTCGATGTGGCCCAGACCGCGCCGATGGGCCTGGCAGTGCACTGAACGGGTCGACAAGTACGTGTGTAAGGGGCTCGGTCCCTAGGATCGAGCCCCTTACCGATGTATCTCACCAAGGTGTCTAACCGAGGGCACGTACCCCTGCAGCGACGACCACGGCAGCCCCTACGACCACGAGGAAGGGCGCGCGCAGAACCAGTGCGAGCGCCGCCGCCGCGAGCCCCGCGCCCCTGGCGTCCAGCGTCAGGTGCTGTCCGTCGCCGAACGTCTGCTGTGCGGTGAGGGCGGCCAGGAGCGCCACTGGCAGCAGCGCGGCGAGACGCTGCGCGAGCGGACGTTCCAGCACCCCGGCGGGCACCAGCAGTCCGAGCAGTTTGGCGAGGTAGCAGCCGACGGCGGTCAGCGCGATGGCGATCCAGATGTTCATCGGTTCTCCTCCGCCGTGACCGTGCCCCGGCCCGTTCCCTTCCGGCGTCCGCTCAGGAAGAGGACGGCGGGTGCGGCGAGCGCGGACAGCAGGACGGGGACGCCTGCGGGCAGTACGGGCAACAGTCCGAGCGCGAGCAGAACCGCGATTGCGGCGGTGATGCGTTCCGTCGTGCTTTTCAGCATCGGCGCGAGCAGGGCGAGGAAGACCGCGGGCGATGCCGCGTCCAGCCCCCAGGCGTCGGTGTCACCGAGCGCTTCGGCGCCGAGGGCCCCCAGCAGCGTGGTCAGATTCCACAGCACGTAGAGGGTGAGTCCGGTGACGGTGAAGCCGATCCGTGCGGCCCGCCGGGTGGGCTGCGGCAGTGTCACGGCGGTCGTCTCGTCGATGACCCACTGGGCGGCGAAGGGGCGGAGTGCGCGTGGAAGGGCGAGCAGCTGCGACAGCCGCAGGCCGTAGAACGAGTTGCGTACGCCGAGGAAGAAGGCCCCGGCAGCCGCCGTGTACGGGTTGCCGCCCGCCGCGAGAGCGCCCACGAGGGCGAACTGCGAGGCGCCGGTGAAGACGGCGAGGCTGAGCGCGCAGGTCTGCAGCAGGCTCAGTCCGGAGCCGGCCGAGGTCACGCCGAAGGCGAAGCCGGAAAGTCCGACGGCTATGCCGACACCGAGCGCGTCGCGTACGACGGCCGCGTCCGACTTCTCCCCGACAGCGTCCGGCTGCGCCCCGGGAACGGTCGCGCTGCCGTGGGGTGCGCCGGCTGCTTCGCCGACGCCCTCTGGAAGTGTTGTCTGTTCTGCCACGACCGGAACGCTACGTGGGCAGGTCGCGCCCGGTCTTGTACGTTCTTGCACGTTCGCGCCGGTACGCGCCGGGCGGCACTCCCACGATCCGGGTGAAGTGACGGTTGAGATGCGGCTGATCGGTGAAGCCGACCTCGGCGGCCGCCTCCGCAGGTGCCGTCCCCGCGTCGAGCATCCGGCGCGCGGCCCGTACCCGGGCATCGGTGAGCCAGGCGTGCGGCGGCATCCCGTACTGCTTCTTGAAGGCCCTGAGCAGCGCGAACGGGCTGGTTCCGAGCTCCGCGGCCAGCGCCTCCAGGGTGGGCGGCTCCGCCATCCTGCCCTCCAGCACGGCGCGGGCCCGCGCGGCGTCGCGGGCACCCGCCGAGCGGGGCACGCGCGCGGGCAGCGCGCTGCCGTGCAGGCTCAGCAGCCGCGCAACCATCACCCGCAGCACACTGTCCGCGGCGAGTGCGTTGCCCTCCTCGGCTGCCCGGTGGACCTCGCCGATCAGCCGGGCCGCGTACGGGTCCATGACGCTGGTCTCTGTGAAACCGACCGTGCCGCGCAGACTCGTCGTATCGGCCGCGATGTCGTTGATCACCTGCGCGGACGGGTACAGCGTGGCGTACACCCAGCCCTCCGGAACACCCGCGCGGGCGGTGTGCGGCACCTCCGGATTGATCATGACTACGGTGCCGGGGCCCGCGTGTACGACGGCGCCGCCGGGCAACCCGACATCCTCCACCCCTCGGGTGATGGTGCCGAAGACATAGCCCTCATGGCTGTGGCGCGGGAAGGTGTGGCGCACGTACCGGGCACGCAGCAGATCGAGGTCGGGCAGCTCCGCGTACTGCCAGTGCCTCGCCCACTCTCCTGACCCCGACTCCGGTATTGCCACCATGGACGAATTCTCGCAGCTCCCGGGTGCGGTCGGCGATGGCCGTCACAGCCGTTGTCAGTGCCGGGGTGCACGATGGGGGACATGGCCGGCTCTGCGCTCGACTCGTTCTCCCCTGCGACCCGCAGTTGGTTCGCGGGTGCCTTCAGCGCGCCCACCGCCGCGCAGGAAGGCGCCTGGCGCGCCATCGTCGAGGGCTCGGACGTGCTGGTCGTCGCGCCGACCGGCTCCGGCAAGACCCTGGCCGCATTCCTCGCCGCGCTGGACGGTCTTGCGTCCGTCCCGCCGCCCGCCGAGGCGAAGAAGCGCTGCCGCGTGCTGTACGTGTCGCCCCTCAAGGCCCTGGCGGTCGATGTCGAGCGCAATCTCCGCTCACCGCTGACCGGCATCCGCCAGGAGTCGGTGCGTCTGGGGCTGCCCGAGCCCGAGGTCCGGGTGGGAATCCGCTCCGGCGACACCCCACCCGCCGAGCGCCGCTCGATGGCGACCCGGCCGCCGGACATCCTGATCACCACGCCCGAATCGTTGTTCCTGATGCTGACCTCATCGGCGCGGGAGGCGCTGTCCGGCATAGAGACGGTGATTCTCGACGAAGTGCATGCCGTGGCGGGTACGAAGCGGGGCGCCCATCTCGCCGTGTCGCTGGAGCGTCTCGACGAGCTGCTGCCGCGGCCCGCACGGCGGATCGGTCTGTCGGCGACGGTCCGTCCGGTCGACGAGGTGGCGCGCTACCTCTCACCGCAGCGGAAGGTGGAGATCGTCCAGCCGCCGTCCACCAAGCGGTTCGACCTGTCGGTGGTCGTGCCGGTCGAGGATCTGGGCGAGCTCGGCGGCTCCCCCGCCACCGACACCGACCAGGCCGGCCAGGCGGACAAGCCGTCGATCTGGCCCCATGTCGAGGAGCGCATCGTCGATCTCGTCCAGGCGCATCGCTCCACCATCGTCTTCGCCAATTCCCGCCGCCTCGCGGAGCGGCTCTGCAACCGGCTCAACGAGATCGCGTACGAGCGGGCCACCGGCACTGTGCTCGATGAGCACGGCTCCGCCACGACGCTGCCGGAAGCACACTCCCCGGCCGAAATCATGGCCCAGTCGGGCGCGGCGAGGGGCGCCCCCGCGCTCCTCGCCCGCGCACACCACGGTTCGGTCTCCAAAGAACAGCGCGCCCAGGTCGAGGAGGACCTCAAGGCGGGCCGGCTGCCGGCCGTGGTCGCCACCTCCAGTCTGGAGCTGGGCATCGACATGGGGGCGGTCGATCTGGTGGTCCAGGTGGAGTCTCCGCCGTCGGTCGCCTCCGGGCTGCAACGGGTCGGCCGGGCCGGGCACCAGGTCGGTGCGGTCTCCACCGGAGTGGTCTTCCCGAAGTACCGGGGCGATCTGGTGCAGGCTGCCGTGGTCACCGAGCGGATGCGCGAGGGCTCCATCGAGGCGCTCCGGATCCCGTCCAACCCCTTGGATGTGCTGGCCCAGCAGCTCGTCGCCATGGTCGCCCTGGACACGTGGCAGGTGGATGACCTGCTGGCCGTGACCCGCCGCGCCGCCCCCTTCGCCGCCCTGCCCGAGTCCGCGTTCACAGCCGTGCTGGACATGCTCGCCGGGCGCTATCCGTCCGATGCCTTTGCCGAGCTGCGCCCGCGTGTGGTCTGGGACCGGGTGGCCGGTACGGTCACGGGCCGCCCCGGCGCCCAGCGACTCGCCGTCACCTCCGGCGGGACCATCCCCGACCGCGGGCTCTTCGGGGTCTTTCTCGCCGGCGCCGACCCCAAGAAGGGCGGCGGCCGAGTGGGCGAGCTGGACGAGGAGATGGTGTACGAGTCCCGGGTGGGCGACGTCTTCACGCTGGGCACCACCTCCTGGCGCATCGAGGACATCACCCGCGACCGGGTCCTGGTGTCGCCCGCCCCCGGGGTTCCCGGCCGGCTGCCGTTCTGGAAGGGCGATCAACTGGGCCGTCCCCTGGAGCTGGGGCGTGCGCTCGGCGCGTTCCTCCGCGAGATCGGCGGACTGTCCCAGGAAGATGCCCGGCAGCGTCTGCTCGCCGCCGGTCTCGACACCTGGGCTGCCGACAACACCCTGTCGTACATCGACGAACAGCGCCGCGCCTGCGGTCACGTTCCGGACGACCGGACCATCCTCGTCGAGCGGTTCCGTGACGAACTGGGTGACTGGCGGGTCGTCGTCCACTCCCCGTTCGGCGCGCAGGTGCACGCCCCGTGGGCGCTGGCGCTGAATGCCCGCCTCGCCGAGCGGTACGGCATGGACGCCCAGGTGATGCATGCCGACGACGGCATAGTGCTTCGGCTGCCCGACGCAGACCTGATGGGCCTGGACCTCCTGGACTTCGATCCGGCGCAGGACCCGGCCCAGGATCCGGCACCGTTGCCGGGCCCCTCGTACGACAGCGGACAACCGCCCGTCGGCGCTGCGGACGTGACCTTCGACCAGGGCGAGATCAACCAGATCGTCACCGACCAGGTAGGCGGATCAGCTCTGTTCGCCTCGCGGTTCCGCGAATGCGCGGCGCGCGCCCTGCTGCTGCCGCGGCGCAGCCCCGGCAAGCGCACCCCGCTCTGGCAACAGCGCCAACGCGCCGCACAACTCCTCCAGGTCGCCTCCGAGTTCGGCTCCTTCCCGATCGTTCTGGAAGCGGTCCGCGAATGCCTCCAGGATGTCTTCGACGTCCCCGGGCTGACGGAACTCATGGGTGACCTCGAAGCACGCCGTGTCCGGCTGGTCGAGGTGACCACCCCGGAGCCCTCGCCCTTCGCCCGCTCGCTCCTGTTCGGCTATGTCGCCCAGTTCCTGTACGAGGGCGACTCGCCTCTCGCCGAGCGGCGGGCCGCCGCCCTCTCCCTCGACTCCCACCTCCTGGCCGAGCTCCTCGGCCAGGCAGAACTGCGCGAACTGCTCGACGCCGACGTCCTGACCGAGCTGGAGCAGGAACTCCAGTGGCTGACCGAGGACCGCCGGATCAAGGACATCGAAGGGGTCGCCGATCTCCTTCGGGTCCTCGGTCCGCTCACCGACGCGGAGTTGGCCGAGCGCGGCGCCCAGCAGCCCTGGGCTCCGGAGCTGTCCGCTGCCCGCCGGGCCATCCGGGTCCGGATCGGCGGAGCGGACCACTGGGCCGCGATCGAGGACGCGGGACGGCTGCGCGACGCACTGGGCACCGCCCTCCCGGTAGGTGTCCCCGAGGCTTTCACCGAACCGGTGAAGGACCCACTCGGCGATCTTTTCGCCCGATACGCGCGTACGCACGGCCCGTTCACCTCCACCGAGGCCGCCACCCGTTTCGGCCTCGGCACCGCTGTCACGGAGGGCGCGCTGCAGCGGCTCGCCGCGACCGGCCGGATCGTCCAGGGCGAGTTCCACCCCGCCGGCATCGGCCAGGAGTGGTGCGACGCCACCGTGCTGCGCCGACTGCGCCGCCGCTCGCTCGCCGCGCTCCGCCATGAGCTGGAGCCGGTCCCGCCCGCTGCCCTCGCCGGCTTCCTTCCGCAGTGGCAGCACCTGGGCAACAACAGCCTGCGCGGCATCGACGGACTGGCCCGCGCCATCGAGCAGTTGCAGGGTGCGCCCGTCCCGGCGTCGGCCCTGGAGAAGCTGATCCTGCCGGGCCGGATCACCGGCTACTCCCCCGCACTGCTGGACGAGCTGACCACCACCGGCGAGGTCGTCTGGGCCGGTGCGGGTGCCCTTCCCGGCAAGGACGGCTGGCTGTCCCTCTACCTCGCCGACAGCGCACCCCTGCTCCTCCCACCCCCGCACCCGCTCGAACTGAGCGCATTGCATGAATCCGTCCTGACGGCCCTGACCGGCGGATACGGACTGTTCTTCCGGCAAATCGCCGACCAGGTCCGCGCCACCACCCACCCGGACTGCACCGATCCGCAACTGGCCGACGCAGTCTGGGACCTGGCCTGGTCGGGCCGGCTCACCAATGACACGCTCGCCCCGCTGCGTTCGCTCCTCGGCTCCGGTCGCACGGCAGGATCGACCGCCCACCGCGCCAAACGGAGCGTCCCGCGCGGGCGTTACGGCTCACTCACCGCCGCCGCCCGGCCCGTGTCCCGCACCGGCCCGCCCACCGTCTCGGGCCGCTGGTCCCTGCTGCCCGCCACCGAGCCCGACCCCACGCACCGTGCGCACGCCCTGGCCCGCGCACTCCTCGACCGCCACGGGGTGGTGACCCGCGGCGCGGTCCAGGCCGAAGGGGTCGAGGGCGGCTTCTCCGCTACGTACCGCGTCCTCTCCGCCTTCGAGGACAACGGGCAGGCCCGGCGGGGCTATGTCGTCGAGGGCCTGGGAGCGGCCCAGTTCGCGATGGACGGCGCGGTCGACCGGCTGCGTGCCACGTCCACCGCCCGCGACCGTACGGAGCCGGGCGCCGCGCCCCACGCCCTGGTCCTCGCCGCGGCGGACCCGGCCAATGCCTATGGCGCGGCCCTGCCCTGGCCCGAGCCGCCGGACGGCGCCGGGCACAAGCCCGGCCGCAAGGCGGGCGCCCTGGTGGTGCTGGTCGACGGCGAACTGGCGATGTACATGGAGCGTGGCGGCAAGACGCTGCTCGCCTGGCCCACCGACCCGGAGGACCCGGCACTCCTCGCGGCAGCCGGGGCACTGGCGGCAGCCGCGCGTGCGGGGGCGCTCGGCACGGTCACGGTGGAGCGCACCAACGGCGCCTCGTCCCTGACCTCCCCGCTCGGCCGCACGCTGGAGGCGGCCGGATTCCTGGCCACCCCGAGGGGGCTCCGCCTGCGCGCCTGAGCCACCTGCACACCTCGTACGCCACTCCGCCCTTCCCTGACACCACCCGCACCGCCCCACGCCACACTCCCCACCCGACCCCGCATCATGGAGGCATGCCCGAAGGAGACACCGTCCTGCAGACCGCCAAACGTCTGCACACCGCACTCGCCGGCCAGGTCCTCACCCACTCCGACCTGCGCGTCCCCCGGTTCGCCACCGCCGACCTCACCGGCCGGACGGTTCTGGACGTCACCTCGCGCGGCAAGCATCTCCTCACCCGTATCGAGGGCGGCCTGACCCTCCACAGCCATCTGCAGATGGACGGCGCCTGGCGCATCTATGCTCCGGGCGAGCGCTGGCGCGGCGGCCCTGCCCACCAGATCCGCGCCGTCCTCGCCAACGCCGAACACACCGCCGTCGGCTACCGGCTCCCTGTCCTCGAACTCCTCCGGACCCGGGACGAGGAGAAGGCGGTCGGTCATCTCGGCCCCGATCTGCTGGGCCCCGACTGGAACGCCGAAACCGCTCTGCACAATCTGCTCAGCGACCCCGCCCGCCCCCTGGGCGAGGCCCTCCTGGACCAGCGCAATCTGGCCGGAATCGGCAACATCTACAAGGCCGAGCTCTGCTTCCTCGCCCGTGCGACCCCTTGGCTCCCCATCGGCGACCTGGCCGCCCCCACCGTCGCCCGTCTTGTCACCACGGCCAAACAGCTCCTCGAAGCCAACCGCGACCGACCCATGCGCACGACCACCGGTGCAGCGCCCCGCGGATACGGCGCGAACGAACGGCTATGGGTCTACGGAAGGGCCAACCGCCCCTGCCTGCGCTGCGGCACGCCCGTCCGTACAGCCGGTCAGGACGCCCGCCCCACCTACTGGTGCCCGCGTTGCCAATCGGGCCCCACAAGCTGATTGACGATCCGTCAGATTCAGTCGTACCGTCCGGTCATGTCTCTCACCGCGTACGACCTCACGGGCCGCTCCGCGTTCATCACCGGCGCGGCGGGTGGCATCGGCCGCGCAGGCGCCATCCTGCTCGCGGCGGCGGGCGCCACAGTGCACTGCGCCGACCGTGACGAGAAGGGCCTGCTGGAGACCCGGGACCTGATCGCCGAAGCGGGTGGCACATCCCATATCCATACCCTCGATGTCACCGACCGCAGTCGGATCAAGGCCGCGGTGGCCGCCGCGGGCGACCTCGACATCCTGGCCGCCGTAGCCGGAATCATGCATACGAGCAGCGTCCTGGAGACCGCGGACGACGACCTCGATCGCGTCCTCTCCGTCAATTTCAAGGGCGTTCTGTACGCCTGTCAGGAAGTTGCCCGCAGCATGGTCGCGCGCGGCGCACCCGGCTCGCTGATCACCATGGCCTCGGGAGCGGTCGACGCCGCGAGCCCCGGGTTGCTCTGCTACAGCGCAGCCAAGGCGGCGGTCGTCCAGCTGACGAAGACCCTCGCAACCGAGCTGGGGCCTCATTCCATCCGTGTCAACGCCGTCGCCCCGGGCTGGATCCGTACGCCCATGACCGCCCGCCACGACGCGGAACAACAACACCGGGCGGAGGCCACGATGGCGCGGTTCTCCCCGCTCGGCCGGGTCGGCGAGCCCGAGGACGTCGCCCACACCCTGGTCTATCTGGCATCCGATGCGTCGGCCTTCATGACCGGTCAGATCCTCCGCCCGAACGGCGGCGTAGCCATGCCCTGGTAGTCCGCCAGGCACGGCCACCGCACCGCATCCCAACAGCGAACCATCGATTCACGCACCGCATCCCAAGAGCGGACCACCGCCCCGCACCCGCATCCGCCCCGCTCGCCGCCGTCGGCCCAGCGGTCGCGGCCACGTGCACGGGCAGGAGGCTCAGCCCCCATCCACCCGCCGCCACCGCACCCTCGACAAGCCCCGCATGGGCCGGTTCCAGCACGAGCCGCAGCACGGCCCACCACCACACCCCGCCGAGAACGAGCGCCGGCACCCATCGCCGTACCATGGCTGCCTCCTCCGGCCGAACCTAGTCCGGCCCGCTCGCCCGGCGGGAGGGCGCACCGGTGCAGCACCGGCGCGCAGTGCGCTGCCGCAGACCGTTGTGCGCTCTCCGCCCGGGACATCCGGGCTTGCTCCGGATCGCGGCTCCACCCGGGCCGGAGGCACTCAGCCACCCCGGCGCAGGTCGCATCGAGACACGTCAGACCACGTCAGACCATGTCGGGTCACCCGTGATCTTCCTGATCGATGCCTCTTACTCGCAGTCTCGCCCAGACACTCCCGAGCCGCATCCAGAACGGGTCACGCCCATCCACCCCTGACCATGCAGGAGCCCCGGCCGCCCCCTGAGGGGCCGACCGGGGCTCCGCTTCACACCGGACCTCGCGGGTCAGGCGGCGACGACATCCACCGCTTCCGCGGGCGCCTTGATGGTCACCCGTCCCGTCGGCACACCTGCCACCGACGTCACGGAGACGGAATTGAGCATTGGACGTACCGGCACAGGCACCGGATCGCTGGCTGCTGCCGACTCGGCCAGTTCGGCCAGCGACAGCTCATCGCTCACTTCACGCATGAGCTCGGACATCCGTACGTCAAGCGCGTCGCAAATAGCGGAGAGCAGCTCGGAGGATGCCTCCTTCTGCCCCCGCTCCACCTCGGAGAGATAGCCGAGCGAGACTCGGGCGGACGAGGAGACTTCGCGCAGAGTACGGCCTTGGCGCTGGCGCTGCCGACGCAGCACGTCACCAAGCAGGCGACGGAGCAGAATCATCGGTGGCTCCCTCCTCGGACCGCGTAGCCGCATCCTTCACGCCCCACCGTACCGCCTTGCGCCGCGGCCGTGCGGGGAGCGATGTCGTGTTCACTCAGGGCTGCAAACATCAATTCCCCCCGTTCTGTTCCGTATCCTGTGCGCTTGCATTCTTGCCGAGTTCGGCGGCGAGCAATGCCAGCACGCTCCGTACACTCTCTCTACGGATGTCCGCACGCCCGCCGTTCAATCGCAGCGCTGTCACATTCTCCGCGCCGTCCGGCCCTGCCACCGCAACATAGACCGTGCCGACGGGTTTGCCGTCCTGCGGCTCGGGGCCCGCAACGCCGGTGGTGGCCATACCCCAGTCCGCCCCGAGAACGCGGCGCACACCTGCCGCCATCTGCCGCGCCACCTCCGGGTCGACCGCACCGCGCTCCGCCAGGAGGACGCCGTCGACACCCAGCAATTCCCGCTTCAGGGGCGTTGCGTACGCCGTCACGGACCCGCGGAAGGAGTTCGAGGCACCCGGTACGGAAGTCAGCTCCGCCGCGACCAGACCGCCGGTCAGCGACTCGGCGACGGCAAGAGTCTCACCGCGCTCCACGAGCAGCTCCAGCACCCGGGCCGCGGCAGTCACCGCTCGGCCCCCGTCGAACCACGGGCACCCGAAGCCCCGGAGACCTGCCCTGCACCCTCAGCAGCCCCGGACACTCCAGACCCACCGGATCCGCCGGCAGCCTCCGCCGCAGCAGCCCGCTCGGCCGCGAGCCCCTTGCGTCGCAGCACGACGGCCTGGCGCACGTAGTCGAGTCCCGTGACGACCGTCAGCACGACAGCCACCGCCATCACCCAGAAGCGCAGGGTGGCAAGTGGTCCGGTCAGCGCCAGGACGTACATCCCGACGGCCGTCCCCTGCGCCAGAGTCTTCATCTTCCCGCCGCGACTGGCCGGGATCACCGCATGCCGTATCACCCAGAACCGCATCAGCGTGATGCCGATCTCGCGGAAGAGGATCACGCCCGTGACCCACCAGGGCAGATCACCGAGATACGACAGGCAGATCAGCGCCGCACCCATGATCGCCTTGTCCGCGATCGGGTCGGCGATCTTCCCGAAGTCGGTGACCAGGTTGTATGTGCGCGCGAGATGACCGTCGAACAGGTCGGTGATCATGGCGACGGCGAACGCCGCCCAGGCGAACGACCGCCAGGCCGGGTCGTAGCCGCCGTTGTGCAGGAGCAGCATCACGAAGCCGGGCACCAGCACCAGCCGCAGCATGGTGAGCAGATTGGCGATGTTCCACAGGCTGGCCTGGTTGACGGCCGCAGTACCCAGCTTGCCGCCGCGGACCGGCTTCGCGCCGGAGCCGCCTGCCGCGGATGCCGGGACTCCCGTCATCTGGCCGCCTCCACGAGCTCGGAACACTCGGCCACCAGGTCCACTCCTTCGGTGCCCACAACCTTTGCCTCGACCATACGGCCGGGCACGAGGCCCTCGCGTGCGGTGAAGAGCACCTGCCCGTCCGTTTCGGGTGCCTGGTGCGCCGCGCGCCCCACCGCACCGTCCTCTTCGTCCACGGACTCGACCAGCACCTGCAGGGACTCCCCCAGTCTCTCCTCGGCGCGCTGAGAGGTCAGTTCCTCGGCCAGCTGCGAGATGTGCGCGAGTCGCTCCGCGATGACGTCGGCGTCCAGCTTGTTCTCGTAACCGACCGCCTCGGTGCCCTCCTCGTCGGAGTAGCCGAAGACACCGATGGCGTCGAGCCTGGCGCCGGTGAGGAAGCGTTCCAGCTCCGCCAGGTCGGCCTCGGTCTCGCCGGGGAAGCCCACGATGAAGTTGGAGCGGGCACCGGCCTGCGGCGCCTTGCCACGGATGGTGTCCAGGAGCTCCAGGAAGCGGTCGGTGTCACCGAAGCGGCGCATCGCCCGCAACACGCCGGGGGCCGAGTGCTGGAAGGACAGGTCGAAGTACGGGGCGACCTTCGGAGTCGAGGTCAGTACGTCGATGAGGCCCGGCCGCATCTCCGCCGGCTGCAGATAGCTGACCCGGATCCGCTCGATCCCCTCGACGTCGGCGAGCTCCGGCAGCAGCGTCTCAAGCAGCCGGATGTCGCCGAGGTCCTTGCCGTACGAGGTGTTGTTCTCGGATACCAGCATGACCTCCTTCACACCCTGCTCGGCCAGCCAGCGCGTCTCCCCCAGCACGTCCGACGGGCGGCGCGAGATGAAGGAACCGCGGAAGGAAGGGATGGCGCAGAAGGAGCAGCGGCGGTCGCAGCCGGAGGCGAGCTTCACCGAGGCGACGGGGCTGGTGCCCAACCGGCGACGCAGGGGCGCCCGCGGCCCGGAGACCGGAGCGACTCCGTCGGGAAGGTCCTCGGGGGCGGGGGCGGGGGCCGGTGCGGCCTCCTGTGCGTGCCCCGGCAGGGCCACGGCGGCGTCCTGCCGCTCTGCCGGGCTGATCGGCAGGAGCTTGCGGCGGTCGCGCGGGGTGTGCGAGGCGTGGATGCCACCGTTGAGGATGGTCTGAAGGCGGTCGGAGATGTCGGCGTAGTCGTCGAATCCGAGGACGCCGTCCGCCTCGGGCAGGGCCTCGGCGAGGTCCTTGCCGTAGCGCTCGGCCATGCAGCCGACGGCGACCACGGCCTGGGTTCTGCCGTGGTCCTTCAGATCATTGGCTTCGAGCAGGGCATCGACGGAGTCCTTCTTGGCGGCCTCGACGAATCCACAGGTGTTGACGACGGCGACATCCGCGTCGGAGGCATCCTCGACGAGCTCCCAGCCGTCCGCTGCCAAGCGGCCTGCGAGCTCCTCCGAGTCCACCTCGTTACGGGCGCAGCCAAGAGTGACAAGGGCGACGGTACGGCGTTCGGGCATGGGCTCAAGACTACTTTGTCCCGGCACTCGCCCTGCCGTGCAGGGTTCCACCGTCACACCGAGTGACAAACACGGCGAGGGCCCGGCCCGGTTTGCCGGGGCGGGCCCGGTTTGTGTTTGCGCGTTGGGAAAAGAGGGGGGTTGGGTGAGGCCCCCCCCCGGGGGGCCCTAGTGTAAGATATCCCCCCGACC
>NZ_JBHVWS010000034.1:0-14124 GCF_042882185.1 Streptomyces sp. NPDC058239 | reverse complement strand
GCGGGCTTGGCAACACCACTACTTGGTCCCGCCACGCCCCGTCCGGTCCCGGTCTCCCCCCTCACACCTAGTCAAAAACACGGCGCCCCCCCCGCTGTTTTCCGGGGCCCTCGCCGTGTTGCTGATGCCGCTTGGGAAACCGTGCGTGGATGGGTCAGCCGACCGCCGGGTCGCCCTTCGTGTACGAGAGCCGCTCGACCTGGCCCGGCTGGAACTTGTCCTCGACCTTCTTGCCGTTCACAAAGAGCTCGATGGCACCGGCGTCACCGAGGACGAGGTCGACCCGCTCCTGGTCCTGGAAGGTCTTGGACTGGCCCTGCAGCAGCAGCCCGTCGAAGAGCAGCCGCCCGTTGTGGTCCTTGGCGGAGATCCAGCTCTTGCCCTGGCTGGCGCTGAGCTTCACCGTCACCTTGTCCCTGGGTGCCGCGGCGATGGCACTGTCGGAGGGCTGCGGCTTGGGGTCGACGGGCTTGTTGGTCTTCGGCTTGGGGCTCTTCGTGTTGGGCGTCGAGCCCTCCGCGACCTGTGTGGTCGTGGAGCTGTCGTCGCCGCCCTTGAAGAAGGTGAAGCCGACGAATCCGACGACAGCGACGATCGCGGCGACCATGGCCGCCGTCCAGTTGGGCCGACGGGGTTCGGAACGGATTCTCTCGGCCTCGAACAGCGGCGCCGCGGGCGTGGGTGCGGGACGGCCGCCGTGCTCGGCGTCGTACTGCGAAACCAGCGATTCCGGATCGGCCCCGACGGCACGCGCCAAGGTACGGATATGGCCGCGCGCATACACGTCGCCGCCACAGCGGGAGAAGTCGTCCTCTTCGATCGCGTGCACGATGGGGATGCGCACCCGGGTGGACGAACTGATCTCTTCGACCGTGAGACCTGCGGCGATACGAGCCTGCTGGAGCACTCGACCGATCGAAGGCCGGTCGTCTTCGGGGGAGTTGCCGATGGACACGGGGGCGCCTTTCGAGCGTGAGCCACCTGCTGGGTGTTCAGTCTAGGGGGGGTACGAAAGGGTGGGGCAACCGGGAGGAAGGACTTTGTACGCCATCAGACTCGAACGCCGTCCGATTCTCTGGGCCACCCCGAGAAGGACAATCTTGCCGCCCCTCCCTTCAACTTGACGTACGACCCGACGAAACGGTTGCCCGTACTTCACCTACGAAGCGGTTTCCCCGCGGATCAGTGCCAACACCCCGTCCAACTCGTCCGGTTTCACCATGACGTCGCGCGCCTTGGATCCCTCGCTCGGCCCGACGATGTTCCTCGACTCCATCAGGTCCATCAGCCGGCCGGCCTTGGCGAAGCCGACCCGCAGCTTGCGCTGAAGCATCGAGGTGGACCCGAACTGGGTGGAGACGACCAGTTCGGCGGCCTGGCAGAGCAGATCCAGGTCGTCGCCGATGTCCTCGTCGATCTCCTTCTTCTTGGCGGTGCCGACCACCACGTCCTCGCGGAAGACCGGCGCCATCTGATCCTTGCAGTGCTGGACGATTGCCGCGACCTCGTCCTCGGTGACGAAGGCACCCTGCATACGGGTGGGCTTGTTGGCCCCCATCGGCAGGAACAGACCGTCACCCTTTCCGATGAGCTTCTCGGCGCCGGGCTGGTCGAGGATGACTCGGCTGTCGGCCAACGAAGACGTCGCGAAGGCGAGCCGGGAGGGCACATTCGCCTTGATCAGACCGGTGACGACGTCGACCGAGGGCCGCTGGGTCGCAAGCACCAGGTGGATACCGGCAGCGCGGGCCAGCTGGGTGATACGGACGATGGCGTCCTCCACATCACGGGGAGCAACCATCATCAGGTCGGCCAGCTCGTCGACGATCACCAGCAGATACGGGTACGGCGAGAGCTCGCGCTCACTGCCCTCCGGCGGCTTGACCTTGCCGTTGCGGACGGCCTGGTTGAAATCGTCGATGTGCCGGTACCCGAACGCGGCGAGGTCGTCGTACCGGAGGTCCATCTCCCGCACGACCCACTGGAGGGCCTCGGCGGCACGCTTGGGATTGGTGATGATCGGCGTGATCAGGTGCGGGATGCCCTCGTACGCGGTCAGCTCGACCCGCTTGGGGTCGACCAGCACCATCCGTACGTCGTCCGGCGTCGCCCGCACCATGACCGAGGTGATCAGACAGTTGATGCAGGACGACTTGCCGGAACCGGTCGCACCGGCCACCAGCACGTGCGGCATCTTCGCCAGGTTGGCCATCACATATCCGCCCTCGACGTCCTTGCCGAGCGCGACCAGCATCGGATGGTCGTCCTCGGCGGCGTCCGCGAGGCGCAGCACATCGCCGAGGTTGACCATCTCCCGGTCGGTGTTGGGGATCTCGATGCCGACCGCCGACTTGCCAGGGATCGGGGAGATGATCCGGACGTCGGGACTGGCGACTGCGTACGCGATGTTCTTGGCGAGCGCCGTGATCCGCTCGACCTTCACCGCGGGACCGAGCTCCACCTCGTACCGCGTGACCGTGGGTCCGCGGGTGAAGCCGGTGACGGCGGCGTCGACCTTGAACTCGGTGAAGACGTTCGTCAGGGACGCGACGATCGCGTCGTTGGCGGCGCTGCGGGTCTTGCCGGGCCCGCCGCGTTCCAGCAGGTCGAGCGAGGGCAGTGAGTACGTGATGTCGCCGGAGAGCTGCAGCTGTTCGGCGCGGGCGGGCAACGGCTGGGACTGCGACCGGTCGGGCGCGGGCTTCGTCAGATCGGGTACGCCGCCCGAGGGCACCGCCCCCTTCTCCGGCTTCCCTCCCCCGCCGACGGGTTCCCCCTCCCTGGCGCCCGGCACCGGCGTGCCTGGGCGTTCGCGCTCGACGGAGACGCCCTGGGTGAGGTCGGCGACGATCGGTGAGGGCGGCATGCCGTTGAGCACGGCCCCGTCGAGCGCGGCGGCCGCGGCGGCCGCGACATCCACCGCGTCCATGGCGCGGTTCATCGTGGGCTGCCCGGAGGGCCTGCGCGGCCTGCGGCGCTTGGAGAGCGCGTCGGCCTCCGCCTGGTCGGGGTCATACTCCGCGGGCGCTTCGGGGCGGCGTGCGGAGGAGCGGCGGGAGCGGGCGGGCAGCGCCTCGCGCCACTGCTCGTCGTAGCGCTCGTCGTCGCTCTCCTCTTCCGCGTCGGGGTCGTACACCGGGTCGAGGATGCCCAGCTTGGTGCCGAGCAGCCGGAGCCGTTGCGGAATGGCGTTCACCGGGGTGGCGGTGACGACCAGCAGTCCGAAGACGGTGAGCAGCAGCAGCAGCGGTACGGCGAGGACCTCGCCCATCGTGTAGACCAGCGGTTTGGAGGCCGCCCAGCCGATGAGTCCGCCCGCGTCCTGCATCGCCGTGGTGCCATCGCCCCGGCCGGGCGATCCGCACGCGATGTGGACCTGTCCGAGCACCCCGATGACCAGGGCGGAGAGCCCGATGACGATGCGGCCGTTGGCCTCGGGCTTCTCCGGGTAGAGGATCAGCCGTACGGCGATGGCACCGAGCAGTATCGGTACGAGCAGATCGAGCCGGCCGAAGGCTCCGGTGACGAGCATCTCGACGAGGTCTCCGACGGGCCCGCGCAGATTCGACCAGGTGCCCGCGGCGACGACCAGCGCGAGACCGAGCAACAGCAGCGCGATGCCGTCCTTGCGGTGCGCGGGATCGAGTCCCTTGGCGCCGCGCCCTATGCCACGGAACATCGCGCCGACGGCGTGAGCCGCACCGAGCCAGACGGCGCGCGCCAGGCGGTACACACCGCCGGTGGGCGACGGTGCCGGTTTGGGCGCGGCCGCCTTCTTGGCCACCGCCTTCTTGGCGGTGGCCTTCTTCGCGGGCGCGGTCTTCTTCGCGGCGGTCTTCTTCGCGGGCGCGGCTTTCTTGGCCGGCCCCGCGGTACGGCCGACGCGCTTCGCGGTGCCCGCCGTGCCCTGGGAACCCTTGCCGGACGTACGTGAGGCCATGATGCCGAGGTTACCGGTGTCGACGGCCGTGAACACGTGTGCCTGCCGCTTCACCCGACCGTGTCGCTGTACAGAGGCAGGAAACTGACGTGTCCTCACGCCGCCGCGCCGCTGGACGCCCCTGCCGCCGAACCGTCGAACGGCCGAGACGGCAGGGCAGTTGGGCCGAGCGTCCTGACAACCGCCCGTTCCTCGACCTGAGGTCGTACCGCTGGACCGCTCCCCGCCATGGAGTGCGGGGCAGTACGGCGCTACGAGGGAAGGGCTGCCGCGCCGCTGCCGGTGCCGGGCTCCAGCGCGTCGAGTGCCCGGCGCAGGCCGGTCAGCTTGCGTTCCAGATGGGCGGCGGTGGCCACGGCCGCGGCGTCCGCCGACTCGTCGTCGAGCTGCTTGGAGAGCGCTTCGGCCTGCTCCTCGACGGCCGCGAGCCGCGCCGAGAGCTCGGCCAGCAGCCCTGCGGGCTCATTCTCGTGGCCCGCGCTGCCGTTGGCATCGCCCTCCAGCTGGAGCCGCAGCAGCGCCGCCTGCTCGCGCAGCTTGCAGTTCTTCATGTAGAGCTCGACGAAGACCGAAACCTTGGCCCGCAGCACCCATGGGTCGAACGGCTTCGAGATGTAGTCCACCGCGCCCGCCGCGTAACCCCTGAAGGTGTGATGCGGACCGTGATTGATCGCGGTGAGGAAGATGATCGGGATGTCCCTGGTCCGTTCCCGCCGCTTGATGTGCGCGGCGGTCTCGAAACCGTCCATGCCCGGCATCTGGACGTCCAGCAGAATGACCGCAAAGTCGTCCGTGAGCAGCGCTTTGAGCGCTTCCTCCCCTGACGATGCCCGTACCAGTGTCTGATCGAGCGCAGAGAGGATGGCCTCCAGCGCCAGCAGATTCTCCGGCCGGTCATCGACCAGGAGGATCTTGGCCTTCTGTACCATGGCCCGTCCTCCTCGCCCCGGAATTGCACCGGGCGCCGCCCCAGGGGACGACTCCCTTACGCCGTCCGTCCTTGTGCCGGTCATGGTAGCCGCACCCCGCCCGTCACCACACCCTGTCACCGCGATGTCACTGTGCACACAACAGAAACGCGGTGGGAGACCAGAAGGTTCCCCGTACAGCGCCTTCTCACACCCCTGCGAGCACAGCCGCTCATCAACTCATCGCGATTCTTTCAATTAATGATCACTCTCCGCGCATCCACTCCTCCATAACAGAAAGAAGATGATCGGGATCGACAGGCTTGGTGACATAGTCGGAAGCGCCGGATTCGATCGCCTTCTCCCGATCGCCCTTCATGGCCTTCGCGGTCAGCGCGACGATCGGCAGCCCGGCGAACTGCGGCATCCTACGGATCGCCGCCGTCGTGGCATAGCCGTCCATCTCCGGCATCATGATGTCCATCAGTACGACCGTCACATCGTCGTGCTGTTCCAGGACTTCGATGCCCACACGTCCGTTCTCCGCGTACAGGACCGAAAGACCGTACTGCTCCAGCACGCTGGTGAGCGCGAAGACGTTACGGATGTCGTCGTCGACGATCAGCACCTTCTCGCCGTGGAACCGGAAGGTCCTGCGGACCTCCGGTTCCTCCTGCCCGGCAAGCGTCCACGGCTCCTGCGGTGCAGCCGGGGCGGCGGCGCGGGACGGCAGCGCGGGCCGCCGCTCCGCGCTCCCCAGGGCCTTGCGGCGACGCCGCATCAGCCCGGCGGCACCCGCCGAATCGTGCACGGTGGCCGCCGAGTCGGCGCCCGGACCGGCCTCCGGAAGCAGACCTTCCTCGACTGCGGCGCCGTGTACCTCGATGGGCCCAGGACCGATCTGCGGATAGCCCTGCGGCGGCAACTCGCTCGGGTGCAGCGGCAGATAGAGCGTGAACGTCGAACCGCGGCCCGGCTCGCTCGCCGCGTGGATCTCGCCGCCCAGCAGCCGGGCGATCTCCCGGCTGATGGACAGGCCGAGCCCCGTACCGCCGTACTTGCGACTGGTCGTACCGTCCGCTTGCTTGAACGCCTCGAAGATCACCAGCATCTTGCTGGACGCGATCCCGATACCGGTGTCGGTGACCGAGAAGGCGATCAGATCGGCATCGGCGTCACGCAGCGAGCCGGCCTCCAGGAGCTGCTCGCGGATGGCGTTCGGCACATCCTCGTTGGCGTGCCGGATCACCAGCTCGACCGCCCCGCTGTCGGTGAACTTCACCGCGTTGGAAAGGAGATTGCGCAGCACCTGGAGCAGCCGCTGCTCGTCCGTGTGCAGTGTCGCGGGCAGCTCCGGCGAGACCCGTACGGAGAAATCGAGCCCCTTCTCCGCGGTGAGCGGCCGGAATGTCGCCTCCACATAGTCGACCAGCTGGACAAGTGCGATCCGGGTCGGGCTGACGTCCATCTTGCCCGCCTCGACCTTCGTCAGATCGAGGATGTCATTGATCAGCTGAAGCAGATCGGAACCGGCTCCATGGATCGTCTCGGCGAACTCCACCTGCTTCGGCGAGAGATTGCCCTCGGCGTTGTCCGCGAGCAACTTGGCCAGAATGAGCAGCGAGTTGAGCGGGGTACGCAACTCGTGCGACATGTTCGCCAGAAACTCCGACTTGTAACGCATCGAGACCGCGAGCTGCTCGGCGCGCTCCTCCAGGACCTGCCGGGCGTCCTCGATCTCGGTGTTCTTGACCTCGATGTCGCGGTTCTGCTGGGCCAGCAGCTCGGCCTTCTCCTCCAGTTCGGCGTTGGAGGCCTGAAGTGCCTTCTGCCGGTTCTCCAGCTCCTGTGAACGGTCCCGCAATTGCTCTGTCAGCTCCTGCGACTGCTCAAGGAGCTTCTCGGTCTTCGTATTGACGCTGATGGTGTTGACGCTCGTCGCGATCATCTCGGCGAGCTGATTGAGGAAGTCCCTCTGGATATGGGTGAACGGCTGGAAGGAGGCCAGCTCGATCACACCGAGAACCTTCCCCTCGAAGAGCACCGGCAGCACGATCACATGCGCGGGCGGTGCCTCACCGAGCCCGGAGGAAATCTTCAGATAACCCGGCGGAACATTGTCCACCTGGATGGTCCGCTTCTCCTCCGCCGCTGTGCCGATGAGCGTCTCACCGGGCCGGAAGGATGTCGGCATCGATCCCGCCGAATATCCGTAGCTGCCCCTCATACGGAGTTCGTACGAGCTGTCCTTGTCGCTGTCCGATCCCACCGCATCGGTGTCACCGGTCGGCATGGCCAGGAAGAACGCACCGTGCTGCGCGGAGACGACCGGGGTCAGCTCGCTCATGATCAGCGAGGCCACGTCGTCGAGATCGCGCCGCCCCTGCATCAGACCGGAGATCCGGGCGAGATTGCCCTTCAGCCAGTCCTGCTCCTTGTTGGTGGCCGTGGTGTCACGCAGATTGGCGATCATCGTATTGATGTTGTCCTGCAGGGCCTGGATCTCGCCGGCCGCATCCACATCGATCTTGAGGTTGAGATCGCCGCGGGTCACCGCGGTGGCGACGGCCGCGATGGCCCGCACCTGACGGGTGAGGTTGCCGGCCATCTCGTTCACGGACTCGGTGAGGTCGCGCCAGGTGCCGTCGACGTCCCGGACCCGTGCCTGGCCGCCCAGCTGCCCCTCCGTGCCCACCTCGCGGGCGACCCGGGTCACCTGCTCGGCGAACGAGGACAGCTGGTCGACCATCGTGTTGATGGTGTTCTTCAGCTCCTGGATCTCACCGCGCGCGTCGATGTCGATCTTCTTGGTGAGGTCGCCCTTGGCGATGGCCGTGGTGACCGTGGCGATCTGGCGCACCTGCCCGGTCAGATTGGACGCCATCGAGTTCACGGACTCGGTGAGGTCCTTCCACGTACCGGAGACGCCCGGAACACGTGCCTGGCCGCCCAGCTCACCTTCCGTGCCCACCTCTCGGGCGACCCGCGTCACCTCGTCGGCGAACGAGGACAGCGTCGTCACCATCGTGTTGACGGTGTCGGCGAGCTCGGCGACCTCGCCGCGCGCCTCGACGGTGACCTTCTTCGTCAGATCGCCGTTGGCGACCGCGGACGAGACCCGGGAGATGTTCCGTACCTGACTGGTCAGGTTGTTGGCCATCAGGTTGACGTTGTCACTGAGGTCCTTCCAGATACCGGTCGCACCACGCACCCGGGCCTGACCGCCCAGGATGCCCTCGGTACCCACCTCGCGGGCGACCCGCGTCACCTCGTCGGCGAAGTTGAGCAGTTGGTCGACCATGGTGTTGACGGTCGTGACCAGTTCGAGGATCTCGCCCTTGGCGTCGACCGTGATCTTCTTGGAGAGATCGCCCTTGGCGACCGCTGTGGTGACCTCGGCGATGTTACGGACCTGCAGGGTCAGGTTGTTGGCCATGCCGTTGACGGACTGGGTGAGGTCCTTCCACGTACCGGACACCCCCTGCACCTCGGCCTGACCGCCGAGGATGCCTTCCGTACCCACTTCACGGGCGACCCGCGTCACCTGCTCGGCGAAGTTCGAGAGCTGGTCCACCATCGTGTTGAGGGTGTTCTTCAGCTCCAGGATCTCGCCGCGCGCGTCAACATCGATCTTCTGCGACAGGTCACCGCGCGCCACCGCGGTGGCGACCTGCGCGATGTTACGGACCTGAGCGGTGAGGTTTCCCGCCATGCCGTTGACCGAATCGGTCAGATCACGCCACACACCGGCCACGCCGGGCACCTGTGCCTGCCCGCCGAGCCGTCCGTCGGTGCCCACCTCGCGGGCGACCCGGGTCACCTGCTCGGCGAAGGCCGAGAGCTGGTCGACCATCGTGTTGATGGTGTTCTTCAGCTCCAGGATCTCGCCGCGCGCGTCAACATCGATCTTCTGCGACAGGTCGCCCCGTGCCACCGCCGTGGTCACCTGCGCGATCTGGCGTACCTGGGAGGTCAGATTCCCCGCCATGAAGTTGACGGAGTCGGTGAGCTCCTTCCACGTACCGGAAACGCCGTCTACCCGCGCCTGGCCACCGAGGCGGCCCTCCGTGCCCACGTCACGCGCCATCCGCGTGACCTGGTCGGCGAAGGACGACAGCTGCGCCACCATCGTGTTGACGGTGTTCTTCAGCTCCAGCATCTCGCCCGCGACATCGACGGTGACCTTCTGCGAGAGGTCACCGTTGGCGACCGCGGTCGTCACCTGCGCGATGTCGCGCACCTGCCCCGTAAGGTTCCGGAACGCCGTGTTCACCGAGTCCGTGAGGTCCTTCCAGGTCCCCGCCGCCCCCGGCACCTCGGCCTGACCGCCCAGCCGGCCCTCGACGCCGACCTCCCGGGCCACCCGGGTCACTTCCGAACCGAAGGACTGGAGCTGGTCCACCATCGTGTTGACGGTGTTCTTCAGCTCCAGCATCTCGCCGGCCACATCGACGGTGACCTTCTGCGTCATGTCGCCGCTGGCCACCGCCGTGGTCACCTGCGCGATGTCGCGCACCTGAGTCGTCAGGTTCCGGAAGACCGTGTTCACCGAGTCGGTGAGGTCCTTCCAGGTCCCCGCCGCTCCCGGCACCTGCGCCTGACCGCCCAGCAGCCCCTCGCCACCGACCTCGCTGGCCACTCGGGTCACTTCGTCGGCGAAGGTCCGCAGTGTCTCGGTCATCTGATTGATGGTCTCGGCGAGCTGTGCGACCTCGCCGCGGGCGCTCACAGTGACCTTCTGGGACAGGTCACCATTGGCGACCGCGGTCGTCACCTCGGCGATCCCTCGCACCTGGGAGGTCAGATTCCCGGCCATCGTGTTGACGGAGTCGGTGAGGTCCTTCCAAACCCCGGCCACACCGGGCACGGTCGCCTGCCCGCCCAGCTCGCCCTCCGTGCCCACCTCGCGGGCGACCCGGGTCACCTCGGAGGAGAACGACGACAGCTGGTCGACCATCGTGTTGACGGTGTTCTTGAGCTGAAGCATCTCGCCGGCCACATGGACAGTGACCTTCCGCGACAGATCGCCCTTGGCGACCGCCGTCGTCACCAGCGCGATGTCCCGCACCTGCGCGGTCAGCCGGTACGCCATGGTGTTGACGGAGTCCGTGAGGTCCTTCCATGAACCGGACATTCCGCGCACCTGGGCCTGCCCGCCCAGCTTGCCCTCGGTACCCACCTCGACCGCGACCCGTGTCACCTGCTCGGTGAACGCCGACAACTGGTCGACCAGGTTGTTGACCGTACGGGCGACCTTCAGGAACTCGCCGCGCAGCGGCCGTACGGTCTCGTCGGCCGTGTGCGACCGAAGCTCCATCCGCTGTTCGAGATCACCGTCGGCCACCGCCGACAGCACCCGCCCGACCTCCGAGACCGGGCGTGCCAGATCGTCGACCAGCTCGTTGGAGGCGTCGATCGCGGCGGCCCAGGAGCCCTCGCAGGCGCCCGTCTCCAGCCGCTCGGTGAGTTTCCCCTCACGTCCGACCACCCTCCGCACCCGGGCCAGTTCGCCGGTGAGATGGAGATTCCGGTCGGCGACTTCATTGAAGACTGCCGCAATCTCCGCCATCACGCCGTCGCCCGAGACGGTCAGGCGCCTGCGGAAGTTCCCGTCACGCATCGCCACCAGGCCTGCCAACAGTCTGTTGAGCGCTGCCGCGTCGACGTCGATGGTTCCATTGCGCTGCTTTTTCACGGACTGTCCGCCTTTTGTGCGCGTGCCTGTTCCCCGCGCCGCCACGCCAGACTCCACCGTGATCCCTCCCGCAGGGGTTGACCGTATCGCTCGGGCCTTATCTGGGAGCTTGCCCAGTTCCTCATTGGCTCACCGCCACAGCCCACCGTCGACGGGTGACCATGCGGACGTCAAATCGTTGAAACGTACCAGGCCCGAACCAATCGGGGTGCAGCCTCCAACGGTTGTCCCACATCACCCTGTTGGGAAGCCCGAACTTGTCCGGTCACATGTCTGTTCCTGGTCGTTCCTGCCCGAAGTCGGCCCTCGTGTACCCGGCACCGAGACCGAGCGTCTAGCCTGGCAGGCGAATCGAAGCGGCGAGAAACGGGCACAGGACTCGGGGAAGCGACGAGACACCATATGGGGAGTGCTGTGATCACCGCGCGCGCGGCTGCCACCTTCGACCCGGTCGGGCGCTCCGTCGCGACCGCCCGCGCCTTTGTCCGTGACACTCTCCAGGGGTGGGGGTACACGGATGTCGTCGACGACGCCGTCGTCCTCACCAGCGAGCTCGTGACCAACGCGGTGGTGCACGCAGGCACCGCCGCGGACGTGCTGTGCCTGCGCACGGAGAACGGCGTCCGGATCGAGGTCTCCGACCACTACCCCGAACGCGAGATCCCCCTCCAGAGCACAGGTCTGGACTTCGGCAGCCCCGACCGTGAGAACGGCCGCGGACTGCTGCTCTGCGCAGCGCTCGCTTCCCGGTGGGGCGTCGAGTATTCGCCCACCCATAAACATGTCTGGTTCCAGCTCGATCTTCCCGAGCGCCCGGTGGGAATCCGCTCCGCCGGCCCCCTGCTCCCGGTCGGCCTGCTCCCGGTCGCCGACGAGCGCGTGCGGGTGGCCGTCGTCCAGATCGACAGCACCGGTTCCATCGCCGCCTGGAACGAGGACGCCGCGTTCCTCTTCGGACACGCCGCGGAGCAGGTCACCGGTAAGCAACTCACCGACTTCACCGCCTGGCCGCAGACACCCGGCACCAACACCGGCATCGTGGACGCGCTGCAGCTCTCGCGCTGGGAGGGCAGTTACGGAATCCGGGGCGCCGACGGCCGCACCATCCCCGTCTACGCCTCGCATCTCCGGGTCCGCGACACCCACGGCGAACCGTCCACAGTCTGTCTGCTCGTCCGCGACTACGAACGTGCCGTGCTCCAGTCCCCGGTGCGCACACCGGTCTCCGACGCGAACGCCGAGAGCCACAAGACGGACCCGTTCGAAATCTTCATCGGCTCCCCCGCCCCCGACGACCTCGACGGCCTGCTGCAGCGCACGGTCGAGCGGGCACGCGACATGCTCGACGCCGATTCGGCCTTCCTGCTGCTGGCGACGGACGACGAAACGGAACTGGAGGTACGGGCCACGACCGGCCTGCCCTCCGCCCGCCAGCGCTTCGCCCGGGTTCCGGTGGAGGCCGGTACCGGACGATACGGCTCCGCCCGGATGCCCGCCGTCCACGAAGACCTCGACAACGTGCCCGGCGCCGTCCCCCTGCTCGGCGGCACGGGGATGCGCTCCGTCGTCACCGTCCCGCTGAAGGTCGAGGGTCGCCTCACGGGCTCGCTGGGTGTCGCCGCGGAATCAGCAGGCCGCTATTCCAACGAGGAGGCTCTACGCCTCCAGTTCGCCGCGGACCGCATTGCGCTGGCCGTCGAATCGGCCCGCCTGGGTGAGCTGGAACGACTGCGCCGCGGTTCACTCTCCTTCCTCGTCGAGGCCTCCGACCTGCTCGCGGGCACCCTCGACCGGGACCAGACCCTGGCGCTGATGGCCCAGATGACGGTCCCCACCCTGGCCACATGGTGCGCCGTCTACACGATCGCGGACCAGTCCTCGGAGCCGTATCTCTCCTATGTGCTGCACGAGGACGAGGAGCTCATCGACGGCCTCAAGGCCCTGCTCTCCAAGATCGCTCCTCCGGACCCCGTGCCGACCCCAGGTGCCCGTGTCTGGGCGGCCCCGTCGGAGGCCGCCCACCAGTCAGCCCTGCGCACCTCGATGCGTACGCTCGGCCTCGGCGAACCCGGCGGGCTCGGCTCCGGCATCCGTACGACGCTCGCCACCGCGGCCGCGGTGGGCGGGGAGACGGTGGTCCTGCCACTCGTCGCCCGAAACCGCGTCATCGGCATGCTCACGCTCGGGAAGCCTTCCGACGACCACTTCCGCCAGGAGATCCTGGAACTGGCCGAGGACCTCTCCCGCCGCGCCGCCCTCGCCCTCGACAACGCCCGCCTCTACTCGGAGCGTATGGCGATCAGCCAGTCCCTGCAGCGCAGCCTGCTGCCGCCGGGACTGCCCGAGGTCCCCAATGTCGAGATCGAGGTCATCTACCGCGCGGCGGGCGAGGGCAACGAGGTCGGCGGCGACTTCTACGACGTCTTCCCGATCCGCGACGGCGCCTACGGCTTCGCCATCGGTGACGTCTGCGGTACGGGCCCGGAGGCCGCGGCCGTCACGGGCCTCGCCCGCCACGCCCTGCGCCTCCTCGCCCGCGAAGGCTTCGGCGGCCCGGCCGTTCTGGAACGCCTCAACGCCGCCATCCTGGACGAAGGCGCCCGCAGCCGCTTCCTGACCCTCCTGTACGGGGAGCTGTGGCCCCAGGAGGACGGCAGCGCGCTCCTGAAGGTGGTCTGCGCGGGGCACCCGCTGCCGTTGCGCCTGCGCCAGGACGGCTCGGTGGAGTCAGCGGCCGAACCTCAGCCCCTGCTGGGCGTCATCGAGGACCTCGAACTGTACGAGCAGACGGTGACCCTCGCTCCGGGCGATGTCCTGCTGTGCGTGACCGACGGCGTCACGGAACGCCGTGAGGGCACCCGCATGCTCGGCGACGACGGTCTGGCGGACGTTCTGGCCACCTGTACCGGCCTCACGGCCGGCGCGGTGGCAGCACGCATTCTGCGGGCGGTCGAACGCTTCGCAGCCGAGCCTGCCTCCGACGACATGGCCATCCTCGCCATGCGCGTCCCTGAACCGCCCATCACCTGACCGCACTTCATCGGGCCGAAGGCTTCGAACCGTTCTGGCCCATGACTTCAGAGCCGAACAGTCCATCAGCACGCTCCGACGTGCGATCGAGCTCGGCATGAACCACCTCGACACCGCCGCGTTCTACTTCTCGTCGCTGCGATGCGCCAACGAACTGATCGACGGAACATGCGAAAGGCCCCCGCCGAGTGGCGGGGGCCTTTCGTCTTGCCTGAGCCCCAATGCGGAATCGAACCGCAGACCTTCTCCTTACCATGGAGACGCTCTACCGACTGAGCTATTGGGGCCTGCTGCGCTGTGGCAACGAGGTAAAGCATACCCTGAACTCAGGGGTACTCAGAACCACTGACCGCACAAGATTCTGACGGACTCTCACCGGACCCCGCCGCCCCTCTCACCACGACGCATGCGTGGCCCGGCCTGCCTCGTCCGAGCCGGCCAGCCGCACGCGTGGGGTGAACGCAGAAAAGCCCCGTGCCACAAGGGCACGGGGCTTTCCCGTAAAAGGAGTTCGGCGGCGTCCTACTCTCCCACAGGGTCCCCCCTGCAGT